>JAGWKJ010000056.1 GCA_028865375.1 Hyphomicrobiales bacterium
GCCGCGGCGAAGTCCGGCGCGCCCGCGGCGAAGTCCGGCGGCGCCAAGAAGCGCCGGTGAGCGCGCCGCCCGCCGCGCCGTTCGCGCCGGGCCGCTGGCCGATCGAGGCCTATGGCGCCGGAGGCTTCCGTTTCGCCGGCATGTCGCACCGCGGCTCGATCTTGGCGAGCCCGGCCGGCGTGCGCGCGCTCGAGGCGCGCGTCGCGGCCGATCTCGACGCCGCGGCGCTGGCCACCCTGATCGAGGAGGCGCGCGCGGCGCCGGGCAGCGTCGATCTCGTGCTGCTGGGAACCGGGCAGGGGCTCGTGCCGCCGGCGCGCGCGTTGCGCGAAGCGCTTCGCGCGGTGGGCGTGCGCTGCGAGCCGATGTCGACGGCGGCCGCCGCGCGGACGTATAACGTGCTGATGGCCGAGGACCGGCGGGTCGCCGCCGCGCTGCTGGCGGTGGAGTAGAGCGGGGCAGCCTCGTGTTCGGGAAGATCCTAGTCGCCAACCGGGGCGAGATCGCCTGCCGGATCCTGCGCACCGCCAAGCGCATGGGCATCGCGACCGTCGCCGTCCATTCCGCCGCCGATTCCGACGCGTCCCACGTCGCGACGGCCGACGAGGCGGTCGCCATCGGCCCCGCGCCCGCCGCGCAGAGCTACCTCTCCATCGAGGCGATCGTCGACGCCTGCCGCCGCACCGGGGCCGACGCCGTGCATCCGGGCTACGGCTTCCTGTCCGAGCGCGCCGCCTTCGCGCGCGCGCTTGCCGAAGCCGGCGTCGTCTTCATCGGGCCCAACCCCGGCGCCATCGAGGCGATGGGCGACAAGATCGCCTCCAAGCGATTGGCGCGCGCCGCCGGGGTCGCGGTGGTGCCGGGCCGCGACGAGGCGCTGGAGGCCGTCGCCGACGCCCGCGCGGTCGCCGCCGAGATCGGCTATCCGGTGATGATCAAGGCCTCGGCGGGCGGCGGCGGCAAGGGCATGCGCGTCGTGCGCTCGGAAGCGGGGCTCGCCGAGGCGTTCGAGCGCGCGCGATCCGAGGCGATGTCCTCGTTCGGCGACGACCGGATCTTCGTCGAGAAGTTCGTGGTCGATCCCCGCCACGTCGAGATCCAGGTGATCGGCGACCGGCACGGGAACGTCGTGCACCTAGGCGAGCGCGAATGCTCGGTGCAGCGCCGCAACCAGAAGGTGCTCGAGGAGGCGCCCTCGCCGCTGCTCGACGAGGCGACGCGCGCGGCGATGGGCGCGCAGGCGGTCGCGCTCGCCAAGGCGGTCGGTTACGACAGCGCGGGCACGGTCGAGTTCGTCGCCGGCCAGGACCGCTCGTTCCATTTCCTCGAGATGAATACGCGGCTGCAGGTCGAGCATCCCGTGACCGAGCTCGTCACCGGGCTCGACCTCGTCGAGCTGATGATCCGCGTCGCCGCCGGCGAGCCGCTGCCGTTCGGGCAGGGCGACGTCAAGCTGTCGGGCTGGGCGGTGGAATCGCGCGTCTATGCCGAGGATCCGCGCCGCGGCTTCCTGCCCTCGATCGGCCGGCTGTCGACCTATCGCCCGCCCGAGGCCGGCCGCTTCGGCGACGCGACGGTGCGCGTCGACGACGGCGTGGTCGAGGGCGCCGAGGTCACCATCCATTACGACCCGATGATCGCCAAGCTCGTCACGCACGCGCCCACGCGCGCGGCCGCCATCGACGCGCAGGCGCTGGCGCTCGACGGCTTCGCGCTCGACGGGCCGGCGTGCAACCTCGATTTCCTCGCCGCCCTGATGGCCAACGCCCGCTGGCGCGCCGGCGCGCTGTCGACCGGCCTGATCGGGGAAGAATTTCCCGACGGCTTCTCCGGCGGCGCTCCGGCGGGCGAAACGGCGCGCGAGACGGCGGCGATCGCCGTCGTCTGCGACCACGTCGGCAACAAGCGCAAGCGCGCGATCGCGGGCCCGATGCGGGCGCCGCGCCCGGTGACGTTCGACGCGGCGCGCTCGGTCAGGATCGGCGCCGCCGAATTCGTCGCGCGCGTGGCGGAGGACGGCGACGCCTTCGCCGTGACCTTCGCGGATGGCGCGCGCCTGCGCGTCGCCTCCGATTGGTGGCTTGGCGATCCCGTCTGGCGGGGCGAGATCGACGGCCGGCCCGCGGCGGCGCGCGTCGCGCCGGTCGAGAACGGTCTCAGGATCGCGCGCGGCGGCCATGCCGCGGACGCCCGGGTCCATTCGCGCGCGGAAGCCGCGCTCGCCGCGCTGATGCCCGCCAAGGCCGCGCGCCGCGGCGCGAGCCGGCTGACGACGCCGATGCCCGGCGTGCTGCGCCGTCTCGACGTGAAGGAAGGCGACGCGCTGAAGGCGGGCGACCCGTTCTGCGTCGTCGAGGCGATGAAGATGGAAAACGTGCTGCGCGCCGATCGCGATGGCGCGGTCGGGCGCGTGTTGGCCAAGGTCGGCGACACGCTGGCCGCCGACGCGCCGATCGCCGAATTCGCGTGAGGGGACGACGATGCCGCGCAAGCTGATCTCTTCGGGTTCGCCGTTCGAGCGCGACTACGGCTATTCGCGCGCGGTGTCGCAGGGCGATTTCGTCTTCGTGGCCGGCACCACCGGCTACGACTATTCGCGCATGGAAATGCCCGCCGACCCGGTCGAACAGGCGCGCAACGTCTGGCGCACCGTCGCCGCCGCGCTGGCGGAAGCCGGGTCGGGCCTCGCCGACCTCGTGCAGGTGCGCACCTTCGTCACCGACGCCGCCTTCGCGGAAGCCGTGCTGCGTGTGCAGGGCGAAACGCTGGCCGACATCCGTCCGGCCGCCGCGATCTACGTGATCTCGGGCCTGCTGAAGCCCGAGATGAAGGTCGAGATCGAGGCGGTCGCGATGCGCGGGCGCGCCTGAGGTGCCGCTGCATTTCGCCTATGGCGCCAATCTCGACGCGGCGGGCATGGCCGCGCGCTGCCCCGGCGCGAAGGCGCTCGGTCCGGCGCGGCTGGCGCGCCATCGTCTCGCCGTGGCGACCGGCGGATGGCTGACCGTCGTGCGCGATCCCCGCGAGGACGTCCACGGCTTGCTGTGGGAACTGGGCTTCGCCGATCTCGCCGGCCTCGACCGCTTCGAGGAGACCGCGCGCGGGCTCTACGCCAAGCTCCAGCAGCCGGTGATCGGCGCGGCCGGGCCGCGGCGCGCCATCGTCTATGTCGCGGCGCCGTCTCCCGGCGCGAAGCCGCGCGCCGACTACCTCGCCGCCGTCGCCGAAGCCGCCCGCGCCGCCGGCTTGCCGGCCGCGGCGCAGGACGCCCTGCGGCGGCTCGGCGCAAAATAGGACCGCGTCGAAATCGGCGAAGCGGCCCTGCCAAAGAGTTCTGGATTGCTTCGCTTCGCTCGCAAAGACGGCTTGGTTCGGGCGCCTCGCTTGCCGGCGATCGCAATCCGCGCCCCCTCCGTCTTTGCGAGGAGCGAAGCGACGAAGCAATCCAAGGTCGATTCAGCGCGGCGACGCGGCCGCTCAGCCCTCGGCCTTCTTCTCCGGAGCGGGCGCGGCGCGCAGGTGCAATTCGCGCATCTGCTTGGGCGTGGCGGGTGCGGGGGCGCCCATCAGCAGGTCCTCGGCGCGCTGGTTCATCGGGAACAGCGCGACCTCGCGCAGGTTCTTTTCGCCGGCCAGCAGCATGACGAGGCGGTCGACGCCCGCCGCCATGCCGCCGTGAGGCGGCGCGCCGTAATGGAACGCGCGATACATGCCCCCGAAACGTTCGACCACCGTCTCCTCGCCGTAGCCCGCGATCTCGAACGCCTTCACCATCGCCTCGGGGCGGTGGTTGCGGATGCCGCCCGACGCGATCTCGTAGCCGTTGCAGGCGATGTCGTATTGGAACGCCTTGATGGTGAGCGGGTCCATCGTATTCAGCGCTTCGAGCCCGCCCTGCGGCATCGAGAACGGGTTGTGCGAGAACTCGATCTTCTTGTCCTCGTCGTTGAACTCGAACATCGGGAAGTCGACGATCCAGGCGAGCGCGAAGCGGTTTTCGTCGATCAGCTTCAGCTCCTCGCCGAGCTTGGTGCGCGCCGCGCCAGCGAAGGCGGCGAACTTCGCCGGGTCGCCGGCCACGAAGAACGCGGAATCGCCGGCCGTCAGGCCGAGCGCGGCGCGGATCGCCTCGACGCGTTCGGGGCCGATGTTGTTGGCGAGCGGGCCGCGGCCCGCCACGCCCGTGGCGCCGGACGTCTGCTGTTGCGTCGTCTCGTCCTTGGCGCGGTCGAAGAACAGGATGTACCCCAGCCCCGGCTGGCCTTCGCCCTGCGCCCAGGCGTTCATGCGGTCGGCGAAGGTGCGCTGGCCGCCGCCCGGCGCCGGGATCGCCCATACGCGGTTCTTCGGGTCTTCGAGCAGGCGCGCGAACACCTTGAAGCCGGAGCCGCGGAAGTGCTCCGACACGTCCTGCATCACGATGGGGTTGCGCAGGTCCGGCTTGTCGGAGCCGTATTTGCGGATCGCCTCGTCGTAGGGGATGCGCGGCCACGGCGCCTTGGTGACCGCCTTGCCGCCGGCGAAGCGCTCGAACATGCCCCCGATCACCGGCTCGACGGCGGCGAACACGTCCTCCTGCTCGACGAAGCTCATCTCGAGGTCGAGCTGGTAGAACTCGCCGGGCAGGCGGTCGGCGCGCGGGTCTTCGTCGCGGAAGCAGGGCGCGACTTGAAAATAGCGGTCGAACCCCGCCATCATCAGGAGCTGCTTGTATTGCTGCGGCGCCTGGGGAAGCGCGTAGAAGCTGCCTGGATGGATGCGCGAGGGCACCAGGAAGTCGCGCGCGCCCTCCGGCGACGAGGCGGTGAGGATCGGCGTCTGGAACTCGTTGAACCCGCCCGCCTTCATGCGCGCGCGCAGGTCGTCGATCACCTGGCCGCGCAGCATGATGTTCTTGTGCAGCCGCTCGCGGCGCAGGTCGAGGAAGCGGAACTTCAGCCGCGTCTCTTCAGGGTAGTCCTGCTCGCCGAACACGGGCAGCGGCAATTCGTCGGCGCGGCCGAGCATCTCGACGTCGCGCACGTAAAGCTCCACCGCGCCGGTCGGCATGTCCGCGTTGCCGGTGCCTTCGGGGCGCACGCGCACCGTGCCTTCGAGCCGCACGACCCATTCGGCGCGCAAAGTCTCGGCGAGCTTGAAGGCGGGCGAATCCGGATCGACCACGCATTGCGTGATCCCGTAATGGTCGCGCAGGTCGACGAACAGCACGCCGCCGTGGTCGCGGATGCGATGGCACCAGCCCGAAAGGCGCACGGTGGCGCCCGCGTCGGACGCCCGGAGGGCGCCACAGGTATGGGTGCGGTATCGGTGCATGGTCGGCCACTCGCGGACGAAAAAGGAGGTGGCGCGTCGAAGCGCCGCGGCGGCTAAGTCCATGCGCACGCCATATTTGTCAAGGAAACGGGCGGGCGGCGACGCGGAGGCGGACATGGATCGCAGACAATTCCTGGCGGGTTCCGGCGCGGTCGCGCTGGCGCTCGCGGCGCCGGGGGCGCGCGCGGCGGTCGAGCCGACGGTCCTGCGGATCGTGAACCGCACGCTCGACGTTCGCGGCAAGGCCGCCAAGGCGTTCGGCCTGCTGGGGCCCGACGGCAAGCCCGGACTGTCGCTCGACGCCGAGGCGCCGTTCGCCGTGTCGCTGAAGAGCGAGATCGCCGAACCGACGCTCGTCCACTGGCACGGATTGACGCCGCCGTGGCCGCAGGACGGCGTGCCCGACAATCCCGCGCCGATGCTGGCGCCGGGCGCGGTGCGCGCCTATGATTTTCCGCTGCGCGAATCCGGCACGTTCTGGATGCACGCGCACACGATGCAGGAACAGGCGCTGCTCGCCGCGCCGCTGATCGTGCGCACGGCGGCCGAGCGCGCCGCCGACGCGCTCGACACGACCCTTTTCCTGCACGACTTCTCCTTCACGCCGGCCGAGGCGCTGCTCGACACGCTCCGCAAGCGCGGCGGCATGGCCGGAATGGCGGGCATGGGACACGGCGGGGGAATGGGCGGAATGGCGGGCATGGGCCAAGATGGCGGCATGGCCGGCATGACGATGGACGCCAACGACGTCGACTACGACGCCTATCTCGCCAACGACCGCACGCTCGACGACCCGCAAGTGACGCGCGTCGCGCCGGGCCACGCGGTGCGCCTGCGCGTCATCAACGCGGCGGCGGCGACCGCTTTCATCCTCGACCTCGGCGCGCTCGCCGCGCGCCTGGTGGCGGTCGACGGGCAGGCGGTCGTGCCGCTGGCCGTCTCGCGCGTGCCGATCGGCATGGGCCAGCGGGTCGACCTGGCGTTCGTGATGCCACGTGCGGGCGGCGCGTTCCCCGTGCTGGCGCTGCGCGAAGGCGCGCGCGCGCGCACCGGAATCGTGTTCGCCAGCCCCGGCGCCGCCGTGGCGAAGATCGCCGACGCCGGCACGACGGCCGCGCCGCGCGTCGATCTCGCGGTCGAGCGACGCCTGCGCGCGCTCGAGGCGCCGCCCGCGGCGACCGGCCCGGCGCGCCGCGTCGACGTGACGCTGGGCGGCGACATGAAGGGCTATTCGTGGTCGGTCGCGGGGGCGGAAGATCTCGCCGTCAAGCGCGGCGAACGCATCGAGATCGCGATGCGCAACATGTCGCCCATGATGCACCCGATGCATTTGCACGGCCATCGGTTCCAAGTGGTCGGGATCGACGGCAGACGCCTGTCGGGCGCGATGCGCGACACCGTGAACGTGCCGCCGATGGCGCGGGTCGCCATCGCCTTCGAGGCCGACAATCCCGGCCATTGGCCGTTCCACTGCCACAACCTCTACCACATGATGTCGGGCATGATGGGCTACGTGAGCTACCCCGGCGCGGCATAAGCCCGGCTCACCGGGCCCCCGCCAGCCAGTCGCGCAGCCGCGTCGTCGGCGCGCCTGCCTTGGTCGGCGCCGGCGCGGGGGCCGCGAGCGCGGCGCCGGGCGGGGCGCAATCGAGGCGGATCACGTCGATCGCGCCGTCGGTGGAATAGGGGTCGCCGCCGCCGTTGCGCGCATCGGTCGGGCCGAGGCCGACGACGGCGCCGATCTTGGCGCCGACGCCCGCCTTGGCGAGGTCGACGGCGAGCGCGTCACGCTCGGAATCGACGTCGGCGCCGATGTGGTGCGTCACCTGGCCCGTGTAATGGCTCACGCCGACCGCGCGGTCGAACGTGGCCGACCCCACGAAGGCGGCCGCGCCGGCGCGCGTCGTCTCCCAGAAGCGGACGTGGTGGCGCAATTTCGCGCTGCCCCCGACGCCCTTCTCGAAAGCGAAATCCTGCCGCTTGCCGCTCCAGAACAAGGGGCTCACCGGCGCATGCGCATAGGCGCGATGCAGCAGCACGCTGGAGACGATCCTGAGGCTCGACCTCAGGGTGACCGGATCGGCGGGCCGCCAGCCGGCCTTCGCCATCGCGCAGAACAGCGAGGCCCTCCCGCCCAACATCGCCAGATTGATCGGATCGCCGGGTATGCCCTGCGCGGTCACGGAGAGCGCGACGCGCGCGGCGGTCGCCGCTCCGCCGTCGATGCGCTTCCAGATCGCGGGCGCGAGCAGATAGGCGATGCCGGCCCAGACCGCAGCCAGCGCGACGGCGACGACAAAAGCGCGCCGGACGGGGCGTCCGGCGCGGCGCGGGCGATCAGGAGCGGGCAAGGCCGAGCGAGCCCGGCCCCATGCTCACTTGATCTTGCTCACTTGATCTTGGTTTCCTTGAACTTCACGTGCTTGCGCGCGACCGGATCGTATTTCCGGAACTCGAACTTCTCGGTCTTGGTGCGCGCGTTCTTCTTGGCGACGTAGAAGAAACCGGTGCCCTCTTCAGAGAGCAGCTTGATCTTGAGGCTCGCAGCCTTGGCCATGGTCCACCTATCTGGGAATTGGCGCGACACATACGGATCGAACCGGCGAAGTCAAGCGCGGGGCGCGGCGTCGGCGCGGGACGGTGGCGAGAGGACGGCGCAGGCGGAGCGATTGCGGCCGTCGGAGGCCTCGCGTCCGAACCACCGCCGTCTTTGCCGCGCAGCGAAGCAAAACCAGCCGTCCGGCAAGGCCGCGCCCCTCCGCCGCCCGGCCTCAGGATTGCGTCGCCTTCAGCGCTTCGAGTGCGCGGTCGCGGGCGGCGTGGTGATCGAGCATCGGGGCGGGATAATCCACTCCAAGGCGGACGCCGGCCGCGGCCAGGACTCCCGCCGGCGCGGCGGCGGGTCGATGCACATAGGCCTTGGGCAGTCTGGCGAGCTCGGGCACGAAGCGGCGGACGTAGGATCCTTCGGGATCGAACTTTTCGCCCTGCAATGTCGGGTTGAAAATGCGGAAATAGGGCGCGGCATCGGCGCCCGAGCCCGCGACCCATTGCCAGCCGGCCGGGTTGTTCGCGGGATCGGCGTCGAGCAACGTATCCCAGAACCAATCTTCGCCGACGCGCCAATCGACCAGCATGTCCTTCACCAGGAACGAGGCGGCGATCATTCGGACGCGATTGTGCATCGTACCAGTCGACCACAGCTCGCGCATGCCGGCATCGACGATGGGGTAACCGGTGCGCCCCCGCTGCCAAGTCCGCAGCGCGGTCGGGTCTGCGTTTCGCCACGGCATCGAATCGAATTTTCGCTGAAAATTCCGTGTTGATAGATCAGGAAATTGATGCAGCAGATGATAACAAAACTCGCGCCAACCGAGCTCGGCTTCGAACTTCGCGGCGGCGCGGGCGAGCGAGGGCTCGGACGCCGCGCGATGCCGCGAGGCATGGAACGCCTGCCGCGGGCCGACCGAACCGAAGCGCAGATGCGGCGACAGCCGTGACGTGGCGCCGGTGGCGGGCAGGTCGCGTTCGTCCGCGTAGCGCGCGAGGTCATGGGCCACGAATTCGGACAGGCGCTGGCGGCCTCCGGCTTCGCCAGGCCGCCAGTGCGCCGCGAAGCCGGCCGCCCAATCGGGCGATGTCGGGAGGAGCTCCAATTCGTCGAGCGAGACGCGCGCCGGCGCGCCTGTCGGCCAGGGCGCGGCCACGAGCCGGCGCGGGGGCGGCAGCGGCGCCGGCGGCGCCGGACGCGCCATCGCGGTGCGCCAGAAGGGCGTGAACACCTTGAAAGGATCGCCGGCCTTGGAGCTCACTTCCCAAGGCTCGAACAGCAGCGCGCCATTGTGGCTGCGCGCGTTCACGCCGTCGGCGGCAAGATCGGCCTTCATGCCCCGGTCGGCGGCGATTTCGGCCGCGCCATAGCGCCGGCACCAATCGACGCTGGCGGCGCCCGCCGCCTTGGCGAGCGCCCGCACGAGACCGGGTTGGGCGCCGCGCACGATGTCGAGCCGCCCGCCGATTCGCGCGAGGTCGGAGGAAAGCGCCGTCAAGGCATGATGAAGCCACCAGCGCGACGCCCCGCCGCGCGCCCGAAGGCCCGGCGTCTCCTCGTCGAGGACGAACAGGCACAACAAAGGCGCCCCGCTCGCCGAGGCGGCGGCCAACGCCGGCTGGTCGGCCAACCTGAGGTCGTCCCGGAACAGGCAGATCGCGGGCGCAGTCATGCCGGCCGGGCCGATTTCACGCCGTCGCAATGGCCGTCTAAGATCGCCCCCGGCGGACGGTCGCGGAGGGCGCGGCCGGCGGCGGGGACCTTGGCGCGGCCGATGATGCGCGGATTGCCCAATCTCATCACCATCGGGCGCCTCGCGCTCGTGCCGCTCGTCATCGCCCTGATCGCCGACGGGCGATGGGGCTGGGCCTTCGCCGCCTTTCTATCGGCCGGCGTGTCGGACGCAATAGACGGGTTCCTCGCCCGCCGATTCGACGCGCGCAGCGAGCTGGGCGCCTATCTCGACCCGATCGCCGACAAGGCGCTGCTGATGTCGGTGTTCGTGACGCTGGGCGTCGTCAACGTCATCGCGTCCTCGCTGGCGATCCTCGTCGTGTCCCGCGACCTGATGATCCTCGGCGCGGTGGTGGTCGCTTGGCTGCTCGACAAGCGAATGGAGATCAAGCCGCATCTCGTCTCCAAGCTCAACACGACGGCGCAGATCGCGTTTTGCGCCGCAGTGCTGGGGATGCGCGCGCTCGGCCGCCACTTCGGCGCGGTCGAGACGGCCGCGGCCTATGGGGTGGCGGCGTTGACCCTCGCCTCCGCGGCCGTCTATCTCGCGCTGTGGCTCCGCCACATGGCCGAGTGAAGGGGAAGCCGAAGTGAACGTCGCGCCGCAAGTCCGGTTCTGGGTCGCGGCGGCGGTCGCTCTGGCGCTCGTGCTGTGGTTCCTCGGCTCGGTGCTGACGCCGTTCGCGGCGGGCATGGCGCTGGGCTACGTGCTCGACCCGTTCGCGACGCGGTTGGAACGGCTCGGCCTCGGGCGGCTGGGGGCGACGATCCTGATCCTCGTCCTGTTCGCGGTCGGCTTCGGCGTGCTGCTGGTGATCGGCGCGCCGATCCTGGGGCGCCAGCTCGCCGGCTTCGTGGCCAACATGCCCGCGACGCTCGACCGCCTGCAGACGCTGGTCGTGGACCAGGGCGGCGCCTGGCTGCGCGGCCTGATGGACGGTCCGCTCGGCAAGCTGGGCATCGCGCCGCCCTCGGGCGGCGACATCCAGCAATCGGTCGGCAAGTATTTCGGCGACGCGCTGCAATGGGCGGCGGGCTTCTTGCGCTCGGTGCTGTCGGGCGGGGCGACGCTGTTCAACGTCGCCTCGCTGCTGGTCGTCACCCCGGTGGTGGCGTTCTACATGCTGCTCGACTGGCGGCGCATGGTGACGACCGTCGACGGCTGGCTG
>JAGWKJ010000057.1 GCA_028865375.1 Hyphomicrobiales bacterium
GATCGTGTCCGACGTCGGCTCGGTCAAGCGTTCGGTGATCGAGGCGATGGCGCCGCGCCTGCCCCGCCACGCGCGCTTCGTGCCCGCGCACCCCATCGCCGGCGCCGAGCGCTCGGGCCCCGACGCCGGCTTCGCGGAAATGTTCGTGGGCCGGTGGTGCATCCTCACGCCGCCCGAGGGCGCCGACGCCGAGGCGATCGCCCGCGTGCGCGGCCTGTGGGAGGCCTTCGGCTCCAAGGTCGAGACGATGGACGCCGCCCACCACGACCTGACGCTGGCCATCACCAGCCACCTGCCGCACCTGATCGCCTACAACATCGTGGGCACCGCGGCCGACCTCGAAGAGGTCACGCGCTCCGAGGTGATCAAGTTCTCGGCCGGCGGCTTCCGCGACTTCACGCGCATCGCGGCGAGCGACCCAACGATGTGGCGCGACGTGTTCCTCAACAACCGCGACGCCGTCCTGGAAATGCTCGGCCGCTTCAACGAGGACCTCACCGCGCTGCAACGCATGATCCGGCGCGGCGACGGCGACGGCCTGTTCGACCTGTTCACGCGCACGCGGGCGATCCGCCGCGGCGTGGTGCAGGAAGGCCAGGACACCGCCGCGCCCGACTTCGGCCGGCAGGCGGCGGAGGCGCCGCAAGACGCGACCGCGGCGGGCGCGCGCTAGGCCCGCGCCGCGGGCGCCCAGTAGGCCCGCGCCGCGAGCGATCAGTAGGCCCGCGCCGCGAGCGATCAGTAAAGCGGCGCCAGCGTCACCGGCAAAGGCAGCGGCCCGAGCGTGACCGCGCCATCGCGGAACGCGAGCGGCAGGTGGAGCGGCGCCGGCGCGGCGGCGGCGCCGGGTTTGGCGGCGCTTGGCTTCGCCGTTCCTCCGAACGCGCCGGCGAGCGCGAGCGCGGCGGACGGCAGGCCGAGCCGGGCGGCGAGCGCCTCTGCGCCGACCACCTCGACGTCGAGCGCGCCCGCCACGCGATGCGCGGCGTCGAGCGACAGCGTGCCCGTCGCGTCGAGGACGGTCGCGCCCTGCTCGGCATGCAGCGCCGAGATCGCCAATGCGCCGCCGGCGCGCCGCCAAGCTTCGAGCGGCGGCGCCGTTCCCGACGCCAGGGCGGGATAGGCCGACAGCGTCGCGCGCGCCCGCCCGTCGACCGGCGCGTCGCCGAAGGCGGGCAACCCCGGCGAGGCGAGGCGGGAGAGATCGAGCGCGAGGTCGAGCTTGGTCGGTTCGCCCGAGGCGGTCGCGCCCGAGGCGTCGAGCGCGTCGAAACGGATCGCCAGCGGCGCCGCGCCCGGCGACGTCAACGTCGCCGTCGCGTCGGTCGCGCGCAGGCCGAAGGCCGAGGGCGGCGAAGCGCTCAGATCGACATAGGCGGTCACGGGCGCGGTCGACGCGAGCCGCACCGCGGGCAGATGGGAATCGGCCGGCGTCCATTCGACCGGCGCCGTCGCCTCTACCCCCAGCCGCCACGGCGCGAGGATCGACGCGCCGGCCGACAGCGCGGCCGCGCGCGCCACGCCGCCACCCGCACCCGCGACGGTCAGCGATGGCTTCACGCACACGATCCGCAGCGCGAACGGATAGCCGGCGTGCCGACGATCCGGACAGGTGACGACGATTCCCTGCACGGCCTCCGCCGCGATGGCTTGGTCGAGTGCCGCGTCGAGTTTCGAGGCGGCGAATTGCCACCCGGCCGTCCACGTCACGATCAGGGCGATCAGCGCGAGACGGAACGCGATCCGCGGCGAAACGCGATAGCGACGCGCGCGCGCGGCGTCGGGAGTCGAGGTTCCGATCCGCGGTTCGCTCATGCCCCCCGCAATGCCCGCCGCGGATGCGGCGCGCAAGCGCTTCAAGCGAGCGCGATGGCGGCCGACGACGGGCCCAGCGCCTCCAGCCCGAGGCCGGCCACGAGATCGCGATAGGCGGCGCGACGGGCCGGCTCGTCCTCGCTGACGAGATGCACCGCCCAAGCGTTGGCGCCCGCCGCCAAGGCCGCGGCGCGGAAACCGGTCAGGGTCCGCAATTCGGGTACCGTGCCGGTCTCGACCAAGGCGACCGCCGTCGCCTCGCCGTCGGCGTCGATCCGCAGGGCCATCACCAAGGCATCTTCGTAATGGGGGGCCGAGCGGCCGCCGCAAGCGGAGAACAGGTAGCGCCGCCCGCCAGCGCCCCGCCACGTCGCGAAGCGCGCGCAAAGCGCGTGCCCGGCCAGCGCCGCCAGCGGCTCTCCGCGCAGACCCGCCCGCGACACGCCCTGCGCACCAAGCTCGACTGAAAGCGTCATGTCAGGCTCCCGCTCGATCAATGATCGAACATATACGGAACGAAACGTGACCTGTCAAGCGCGATGTGCATAAGTGCGGGGATATTCACATTTCGGTAACCTATGCGGGCGCCGTCCAATCCGCCGCCAACGTCACGGTCGCGGTGGCCTTGATGTCGGCGCTCGACAGGCCGACGCGGATCGCGAATTCGCCGGCCTCGGCGAGCCAACGGCCGTTCGTCTCGTCCCAGAACGCGAAGTCGCGCATGGACAGCCGCACCTTGGCGCGCGCCTTCCCGCCGGCGGCCAATTGCAGCTTGGCGAAGCCTTTCAGCTCCTGCGCCGGCCGCTCGACCGAGGCGGCGAGGTCGCCGACATAGACCTGCACGACGCACGAGCCGGCGCGCCCGGAGGCGTTCTCGACCCCTATGTCGACCTCGACCTCGCCGCCGGGCACGAGCCGCGTCGTCGAGAGCGTCAAGCCGGCGAGCGCGAAGCGCGCGTAGGACAAGCCATGGCCGAACGGGAACAGCGGCTCGATTCCCCTCCGCTCGTAGTGGCGGTGGCCGACGAACACCCCCTCGGCGTAATGCACGTGGCCGTTGACGCCGGGATAATTGCCGTGCGCGGGATTGTCCTCGATCCGCTTCGGGAAGGTCTGCGGCAGGCGCCCGCCGGGGTCGGCGGCGCCCGTCAGCACGTCGGCGATGGCGTTGCCGCATTCCTGTCCGGGATACCAAGCCTCCAGGATCGCCGGCACGGACTCCCGCCACGGCATCGCGACCGGCCCGCCGGTCTGCAGCACGACGATCGTGCGCGGATTGGCGGCCGCGACGCGGGCGATCAGTTCGTCCTGCCGGCCGGAAAGCGCGATGCCCGGCCGGTCGCGGCCTTCGGTGTCCCATTCGCCGCCGAGGCCCGCGAACACGATCGCCGCGTCGGCGGACTTGGCGGCGTCCACGGCCGCCTGCATCGCCGCCTCGCCCAGCGGAACGTGGCAGCCGGCGCGCACGGCGGTGAAGCCGAAGCGGCTCTCGAGGGGACACGCGACCTCGATTTCGATCTTGTGATCGCGTCCGGCTTCCAACCGCATCGTCCCGCGGCGCTCTTCGCAGGCGGCGCCGAACAGGTTCTCGCCCGGCGTCCAACCCTCCCAGGCCTCGACGACGACGCGGCCGTCGACCTTCAACCGGGCGAGGCCCGCGACATAGAGGCCGAACTCGTGCTCCGCGCTCTCGATCGCGCGATAGGCCCCCGTCATGCGGAGCGAAAAATCCCTCGCGTCGAGGCCGTCGCCGAGCGGGGGCACCCACATCGCCTCCGCATTGGGGTTGGTCGCCTTGCGCAGCGCCGGCCCTCGCAGTTCGCGGCCGGCGAAGAACTCGACCTCGAACGGCCCGTCGATCAGAGGCACGAGGCGCTCCATCGCGCAGCCGCGCCCGTGCAGGATCTCGACGCCGGTTCCCAGCGCGGCGCGAAGGCCGTCGAGCGGGGAGACGCGATAATGCGGGTTCAGCTGCGCGCTGCCCCCGCCCATGATGAGCGCGGTCGCCGCCGCCGGGCCGACCGCGGCCACGCGCTTGAGCGCCTTTCCGGGCGCCTTGGCGTCGAGCGGCAACAGGCCGCCCTCGTTGCGCAACAGCACCGTCCCCGCGGCGCCGGCGCGGCGGATCAGGGCGCGGGTCGCAGGCCGGTCGTCGGCATGTTCTGCGAAGTCGGGCGTGCGCTCGAAGGCGCCGAGCGCGTCGACGAAACGCAGAACGGCCCGCGCGCGGTCGCGCACCGTCGCCGCCGAAACTTCGCCGGCGGCCACGGCCTCGACGAGCTTGTGGCCGCGGTCGCGCGTCGGACCGGGCATTTCGAGATCGAGCCCGGCGTTCACGGTGGCCGCCGTCGTGTGCGAACCGAACCAGTCCGACATCACGAGGCCGCCGAAGCCCCATTGGCCGCGCAAGACGGTCGAGATCAGGAACCCGTTCTCGCTGCATTGCACGCCGTCGAGCGCGTTGTAGGCGGTCATCACCGCCAGCGCGCGTGCCTCCTTCACCGCCGCCTCGAAGGGCACGAGATAGACCTCCCGCAAGGCGCGCGCCGGGACGTCGGAGGACAAAGTGTAACGCTCGAACTCGCTCTCGTTGCCGGCGAAATGCTTCACCGTGGCCGCCACGCCCGCCGATTGCAGGCCCTCGACATAGGCCACCGCCAGCGTCGCGGTCAGCTTGGGGTCCTCCGACCAGCATTCGAAGTTGCGGCCGTTGGTGGCCGAACGGTGGATGTTGACGTTTGGCGCGAGCAGCGCCTGCGCGCCCTTGGACTTGGCCTCGGCCGCCAGCGCGACGCCGACCTCGCGCACCAGCGCGGGATCGAACGAGGCGCCCAGCCCGACGCAGGCGGGAAAGCACGCCGCGCTCACGCCATGCAGCAACGCGCCGCCGCCGCGCGCGCCATTAGGCCCGTCCGTGACCTTGATCGCGGGCACGCCGAGCCGCGGAACCGCGACCGTGGTCCAGAAATCGGCGCCGGCGAGCAGCGATACGCGCTCCTCAAGCGTCATGTCGTCGAGCAGGCGTTCGATGCGGGCGGCGTCCATGGTCGTCCTCCGCCGCCACTGTCCCACCCGCGCGCGGCGTCGGCAATGGGGAACGGATGCGTCCGCGGGAAACGCGCGCCGGCCCTCACGCCGCCGCGGGCAGGCCCAGCAGCTTGCGCGCTTCGGCGGCGGTCGCCGGCCGGCGACCGTATTGCGGGCACGCGTCGACGATGCGCTTCACCAACGCCGCGTTGGAGGGCGCGAGCGTCGTCCTGTCGAGCCGCACGTTGTCCTCGAGCCCGGTGCGGCAATGGCCGCCGAGTTCGAGCGACCAGCGGTTGAGCGTGAACTGGTCGCGGCCGATTCCCGCCCCGGTCCAAGTCGCGTCGGGCGCGATGCGCTTCAGCGTGGCGACGTAGAACTCGAACGCCGGCCGGTCGACCGGCATCGCGTTCTTCACGCCCATCACGAACTGCACGTGCAGCGGGCCCGCGATCTCGCCGGCCTTGGCCATCTCGGCCGCCTTGAACACCATCGAGAGGTCGAACGCCTCCACCTCCGGCTTCACGCCGTGCGCCTTCATCTCGGAGGCGAGCCACGTCACGAGGTCCGGGCTGTTCTCGTAGACGCGGGTCGGGAAGTTGCACGAGCCGGTGGAGAGCGAGGCCATGTCGGGCTTCAGCGGGATCATGCCGCCGCGCTCGCGGCCGGCGCCCGAGCGGCCGCCGGTGGAGAGCTGCACGATCATGCCGGGGCAATGCTTGCGCAGCCCCTCCAACAGCCGGGCGAAGCGCGCGGGATCGGAGGTCGGCTTCCCCTCGTCGTCGCGCACGTGGCAATGCACGAGGCTGGCGCCGGCCTCGAAGGCCTCCTGCGTCGATTCTACCTGCTCGGCGATCGTGATCGGAACCGCCGGATTGTCCTTCTTGGTGGGCAGCGAGCCGGTGATGGCGACGGTGATGACGCAGGGCGAGGACATGGCGGACTCCGTTCCGTTCAATGCCGGGGCATGCCGGCGGGGCGCGCCAGCCGCGCCTGGGCGGCGAGGCGGACGCCGGCGTTGGGCGCGCCGTAGCCGCGGTAGCCGTCGCGCTGCACGAGCTCGAAGAAGAACCCGTCGTCGAGCGCGACCGTGTAGGCCTGCAGGAACGCGCCGCCCGCGTCGCGGTCCCACATGATGTCGAGCGACTTCAGCTCGGCCACGTCGGCCTCCGAGAGATCGGCGCGCGCGGCGAGGTCGTCGTAGTAATTGGCCGGGATCGGCAGCAGCCGGCCGCCGGCCGCGCGGAACCGGCGCACGGTCGCGCGCAGGTCGTCGGCGGCCAGCGCCACGTGCTGCACGCCCGAGCCGAAGCTCTCCTCGAGGAAGCGCGACGACATCGTGCGCGCCGATTGCGAGGCGTTGACCACGAAGCGCGCGCCGCCGCGGCCGTCGTCGGGCACGCCGCTCTCCACCACCTGGCTCTGCACCACGCCGCCGGGATCGACCACCTCGGCGAGCGGCGGCGAGGACGAGCGGAACAGCGCGCGGTAGAACAGCACCCAGGTCAGCGTCTCTTCGTGGCGCATGGTCTGCGACACGTGGTCGACGCGCGTCAGCGTGGTCCCCGCCTTCTCGCCCGTGGGCTCGAAGTCGGTGTCGGCCCAGCGGCCGAGCGCGCTGGCGCGGTCGATGAAATAGACGAGGCCGCCGCCCGGCCCCCGCACCGCGGGAACGTCGAGCTCGCCCGGTCCCGTCGCGCCGCGGTGCGGCGTCTCCAGCAGCAGGCGCGCGCGCTCCAGCGTCGCCCGCGCGTCGGGCACGCGGAGCGCCAGCGCGCAGACCGAGGCGCCGTGCGTGACGTGGAAGGAATGCGCGAAGCCTTCCTTGTCGGCGTTGACGACGATCCGGACGCCCCCCGACGTCCACAGCGCGGCGTCCTTGGAGCGGTGGCGGCCGACGCGCGCGAAGCCGAGCGCGGCGAGGATTCCCTCGAGCGCGGCGCGGTCGGAATCGTCGACGGCGAACTCCACGAACTCGACGTCCTCGGCGGGCGCGCGGGCGGGCATCAGCGCGGACGCCGGCGCACCGGAACGCCGGGCATGGTCGTCGAGCATCGACAGCAGCGAGCGCCGACCGTCGAGCGCGACCGCGCGCGGCCCGTCGGCGCGGAAGCGGTCGTTGAAGATCTCCAGCGACAGCGCGCCCGCGTAGCCGGTGGCGCCCAGCGCGTCCATGAAGGCGTCGAGCGGCAGGTCGCCCTGGCCCGGCATGCACCGATAGTGCCGGCTCCAGTTCAGGTAATCCATGTCGAGTCTCGGCGCGTCGGCGACCTGCACCAGGAAGATCCGGTCGGCGGGGATCGCGCGCATCGAGCCGAGCTCGGTGCCGCGCGCCTGGATGTGGAACGTGTCGAGGATGACGCCCACGTTGGCGCGGCCGGCGCGGCGCACGACTTCCCATGAATCGCGATAATCGTTGACGTGGCGGCCCCACGCGAGCGCCTCGTAACCGATGCGGACGCCCCGCTTGGCGGCGCGGTCGCCGAGTTCGGCGAAGTCGGCCGCCAGCCGGTCGGCGCCGCCCTGGGCGTCGGGCGAGACGTTGCTGCACACCAGCAGCAGGTCGGCGCCCAGTTCGGTCATCAGGTCGAACTTGCGCTCGGCGCGGTCGAACGCCTTGGCGCGGCGCTCGCCCGTCATGCCCTCGAAGTCGCGGAACGGCTGGAAGCACAGGATCTGCAGGCCGAGGTCGGCGCAGATCGCCTTCACCTCCGAGGGCGGCCCTGGATGCGCGATCAGGTCGGCCTCGAAGATCTCGACCGCGCGGAAGCCGGCGGCGGCGACGGCGTCGAGCTTCTCGCGCAGGACGCCCGAGAGCGAGACGGTGGCGATCGCGGTCTTCATGCGGTTCCCTCCTTGGCCGCCGCGGCGGCGGCGTCAGGCCGCAGCGACAGCGACGACGCCAGCCGCGCCGCCAGCCGGCCCGACGCGGCCGCGGCCTCGCACAGCGGCGGCAGCGCCAGCCATTCGAGCGTCCAAGCGGCGCCGGAACGTTCGTTCTCGTGCACCATCGCCTGTCCGACCGCGCCGGCCAAGGCCGACGCCCAGCGCGCCAGCGCCACCAGCGTCTCGGCCTCGACCGGATTGACCTTGTGGGGCATCGACGACGAGCCGCCGCCGCGCGCGGGGCGCGCGACGCCGATCTCGTCCTGCGCCATCAGCGCCACGTCCTGGCCGAACTTGCCCAGCGTGCCGCACACGAGCGCGAGCCAGCCGGCGAACTCGCCGACGCGGTCGCGGGCGTCCTGCCACGGCGGCGCGTCGCCGAGCCCCAGCAGGCGCGCGAATTCGGCGCGCACCGCGTCCCCGACCGCGCCGCCCTTCGCGGGCGCGCCGACCGGGCCGCCGAGTTGCACCACGAAGGCGCGCGGCGCGATCTCCTCGAGCCGCGCCAGATGCAGCGCGAGCGGCCGGCGCCAGCCCGCGATGCGGTCGGCGGCGGTGAAGGGCAGCGCCCGGCGCATCCGGGTGTGCGCCATCAGCGGCGTCGCGCCGTCGCGGGCGGCCAGCGCGGCCAGCGCGTCGTCGACCGCGCGCAGCCGCGCGGCGACGATCTCCGCGACCTTGCGCAGGCGAAGCGTCAGCGCGGTGTCGACGATGTCCTGGCTCGTCGCGCCGACGTGGACGCGGCGGCCGCGCGAGGGGCCCAGAGACGCCTTGAGGTCCGCGACCAGCGCGGGGATCGGCACGCCGTCGCGCGCGAAGCCTTGCGCGATCCGAGCGGGGTCCGGTCGGAAGCCTTCGATGGCGCGCGCGATCTCGTCCGCCTCGGCGACCGGCGCGGCGCCCGCCGCGCCCTGCGCGCGGACGAGCGCCGCCTCCGCCTCGACGCACGCGCGCAGCGCCGCCGCGTCGGAGAACAGCGCGGCGACGTCCTCGTCGCCGGCGAGCGCGCGCAGGGCGGCCTCCACGCCTCAGACGTCCAGGAACACGGTCTCGCCGTCGCCCTGCAGGCGCACGTCGAAGCGGTAGAGCGGCCGGCCTTCGCCGCCTTCGCGGGTCGCCACCAGCGTCGCGGCGCGGCGCGGATCCTCGATCCGGGCCAGCAGCGGGTCGGTCGCGTGGGCGGCGGAATCCTCGGGGAAATAGACCCGCGTGTGCAGGCCGAGGTTGATGCCGCGCGCGACGATCCAGAGATCGGCGTGCGGCGCGCAGGCGCGGCCGTCGGCCATGTGGACGACGCCGGGCCGCACGGTCTCGAAGCGAAACTCGCCGTCGGGCGTGTCGGTGGCCGAGCGCGCGAAGCCGCTGAAATGCGGATCGCCCTTGCCGCGCGGGTCCGTGCCGCCGGGATACACGCCGTCGGAATCGGCCTGCCAGAGCTCGACCACCGCGTCGCGCACCGGCGCGCCGCCGCCGTCGATCAGCCGACCGACGACGCCGATGCGTTCGCCCTTGGCGCGCTTGTCGACGCCGCCGGTCCCGAGATCCTGGGGCCAGCAGCCGGCGATGCCCGAGAAATTCGGCATCAGGCCGATGTGGACGTAGGGGCCGGCGGTCTGCGAGGGCAGCTCGTGCAGGGTCTCGTCACGGGAGGCCATCAGTTGCCCTCCTTCTTGTTCTCGAACGGCGTCGAGCGCCGTCCGCGCAGCACGATGTCGAAGCGATAGGCGAGCGCGTCCATGTGCAGGGCGCCCCTGAGGTCGAGCTTGGCGATCAGCGTCTCGATCGCCTCGCGGTCGGGGATGGTGGCCACGATCGGGCAGGCCCAGATCAGCGGATCGCCCTCGAAATACATCTGCGTGATCAGCCTCTGCGCGAAGCCGTGGCCGAACAGCGAGAAATGGATGTGCGCCGGCCGCCAGTCGTTCAGCCGGTTGGGCCAGGGATAGGGGCCGGGCTTCACCGTGCGGAACGAATAGCGCCCCTCGTCGTCCGTGATGCAGCGGCCGCAGCCGCCGAAGTTGGGGTCGAGCGGCGCGACGTAGCCTTCGCGCTTGTGGCGATAGCGCCCCGCCGCGTTGGCCTGCCAGAACTCGATCAGGGCGCCGGGCACGGGCCGCGCGTCCTCGTCGAGCAGGCGGCCCGATACGACGATGCGCTGGCCGATCGGGTCGCCGCCGTGGTCGTAGTTCTTCAGCAGGTCGTCGTCGCGCGGGCCGAGGATCGAATGGCCGAACACCGGCGCCGTCAGGTCGCCGGCGGACTGGCCGAGCGAGATCGGCGCGAAGCGCGGCGAGCGCAGCGTCGAGGTGCGGTATTGCGGCGTCAGCGCGGGCGGATGCCGATCGCGGTCGCGGCGGTAGAAGGTGCCCTTGGTCGCGGTCCCGCTCATGTCGCGTCTTCCTCCTTGGCGCGTTCGGCGAAGGCGGCCTTCGCGATCCTGAACGCGGAATTGGCGGCCGGCACGCCGGCGTAGACGGCGACGTGGAGCAGCGCTTCCTTCACGTCCTGCGCGCTCGCGCCGGTGTTCTTCGTCGCGCGCACGTGCATCGCGACCTCCTCGTGGTGACCGAGCGCGGCGAGCAGCGCGATGGTCACGATCGAGCGCTCGCGCGCGGTCAGCCCCGGCCGCGACCATACGCCGCCCCAGGCGCCCTGCGTGATGAAGCGCTGGAAGTCCTCGTCGAACGCCGTCATGGCCGCGGTCGCGCGGTCGACGTGCGCGTCGCCCAGCACGGCGCGCCGCGTCTTCATGCCCCGCGCGAACAAGTCGTCAGCCATGGCGCGCCCCGGACAGATGCGCCTCGATCAGCGCGGCGACTTCCGCCGGCTTTTCGATGCAGGGGATGTGCGCGGCGCCCGGGATCGTCTCGGCGCGCGCGCCCTCGATCAACGCGGCCGTCTCGCGCGCGAGCGCCGGAGGCGTCGTGGCGTCGTGCTCGCCGGCGACGCAGAGAGTCGGCGCGCGGATCGCGCCCGCGCGGTCGCGCAGGTCGCTCTCGCGCAGCATCGCGCAGGTCGCGAGATAGCCGTCCC
>JAGWKJ010000367.1 GCA_028865375.1 Hyphomicrobiales bacterium
ATCGAGAGCGCCGCCGCGCGGCTCATCGCCGCCATCGCGCGGTGGCGGCGATCCATGCGCGCACGCGCGCCTCCGGGTCGGCCGCCGCCGTCACGTCGCTCACCAGCGCCACCCCGTCGGCGCCCTGCGCGAAACAGGCTTCCGCGCGCTCCAGCGTCACGCCCCCGATCGCCACCAGCGCGCGCGCGCCGACGCGGCGGCGCCAATCGGCGATCTTTTCCACGCCCTGCGGCGCGAACGGCATCCGTTTCAGGGTGGTGGGCCAGATCGGTCCGAGCGCGACGTAATCCGGATCGTGGGCGAGCGCGCGCTCGAGCTCGCGGAGGTCATGCGTGCTCAGCCCGAGCTTGATGCCTGCCGCCTTGATCGCGGCCATGTCCACATGGTCGAGGTCGCCCTGGCCCAGATGCAGCCAAGGCGCGCGAAGCGCGATGGCGGCCTGCCAATGGTCGTTGACCACCAAGGTCGCGCCGGCGCGGCGGCAGGCGTCGAGCGCGGCGGCGACCTCTGCGCGCGCCGCGGCGTCGTCGAGATCCTTGGCGCGCAGTTGCACGAAGCGTGCGCCGGCGCCCACGAGGCGCGCCACCCAGCCCGCGTCGGGCGCGATGGGATAGAAGGGATCGGGAAGCGTCGACATGGCGCCGCAGGACGGCGCCGCGCCGCGCCTGTCAAGGCGGGGCGGCGCCCGGCCGCCGGATCGACCCGTGGCCTTGGGCTTGTCGCAAAACTCGACGACCTTCAGGAACCCGAACGGAGTCATGTTCACGAGGGGCGTGGTCAGCCCCGCCTCACGCGCCACGTCGGCGGCGAAGCTCACGCAAAGGTCGACGACCTCGCCACGGGCGTCGCCACCATTCCACGGCGCCGATATGCGTGAGCCGCGCGGATTGACAATGTCGCGCGCGGTGGCGAGAAATCCATGGAGGACGACTTCCGCGACGAAATTGCAACAAAACCGTCGCCTTGGTGTCTCGCACCCGGCCTATCGACCGGTCGCATTTGCCTTGGAGGGACAACCCATGATTCATCGTCGCAACGTATTGAAGTCCGGTCTCGTCTTCGCCGGATCGAGCTTGCTGGGCTCGGGACTTTCCCGTTCCGCCATCGCCGCGCCGGCCGCACCCGCGGACCTCGTCGCCGCGGCCAAGAAGGAAGGCCAGCTCAACGTCATCGCGCTGCCTCGCGATTGGGCGAATTACGGGCAGATGATGGACGACTTCACCAAGCTCTACGGCATCAAGATCGACGACGCGAACCCCAACGGCAGCTCGGCCGAGGAATTGCAGGCGATCCGCAGCCTGAAGGGCCAGTCGCGCGCGCCCGACTCCGTGGACATCGGCACCTCGTTCGCGGCTGTCGCGATGAAGGACAAGCTGCTCGCGCCGTACAAGGTGCAGACGTGGGACGACATCCCGGTCGGCACCAAGGATCCGGACGGCAATTTCTACGGCGACTATTACGGCGTCATCTCGATCGCCGTGAACAAGTCGGTCGTCAAGAACGTCCCGCGCAGCTTCGCCGACCTGAAGAAGCCGGAATACAAGGGCATGGTCGCCCTCAACGGCAGCCCGCTGTCGGCGGGCGCGGCGATCGGCGCGGTGTTCGCCGCGGCGCTGGCCAACGGCGGCAGCTTCGACGACGTGATGCCCGGCGTCGAGTATTTCGCCGAACTCGCCAAGCTCGGCAATTTCAACCCGGCCAAGGGCCTCGAAGCGAGCCTCGTGGCCGGCCAGACGCCGATCACGATCGACTGGGATTACCTCACGCTCGGCTACAAGCAGAAGAACGCCGCCAAGGTGCCCCTGGAGGTGGTGGTCTCCGAAGGCTCGAAGCCGTTCGCCAACTTCTACTACCAGGCGATCAGCGCCTATGCGCCCAACCCGAGCGCGGCCAAGCTCTGGATGGAATACCTGTATTCCGACGAAGGCCAGCTCACCTTCCTGCGCGGCTTCGCCCATCCGATCCGCTTCGACGCGCTCGTCAAGGCGGGCAAGGTGCCCGAGGAGTTGCTGAAGCAGCTGCCTCCCGCCAAGGCCTATGCCGGCATCACCTTCGCGACCAACGCTCAGGCCGACAAGGCCAAGCAGACGATCGCCGACAACTGGCCGAAGCTGGTCAAGATCTGATCGCACGTGCGGGCGCCGCTCGGCCTCGCGGCGATCGGCGCCTTTTTCGCCGCGAGCGTCGCCTTCCTGGCGGCGCCCGCGGCGATGCTCGTCGTGCAGGC
>JAGWKJ010000058.1 GCA_028865375.1 Hyphomicrobiales bacterium
CATCCGCTCGCCTGCGCGGCGGGGCTGGCGACGCTCGACGTCTACCGCGACGAGAACGTGTTCGCCAGCGCCAAGGCGCTGGAACCCAAATGGTGCGACGCCGTCATGGGCCTGAAGGGCCTCCCCAACGTGCTCGACATCCGCTGCGTCGGGCTCACGGCGGGCATCGACCTCGCGCCCGCCGCCGGCGGCCCGGGCCTGCGCGGCCTCGCCGCGCTCGACGCCGCGTTCCACGAGCACGGCGCCGTCATCCGCATCAGCGGCGACACGCTCGAGCTCACCCCGCCCTTGGTGATGAGCGAGGCGGAGATGGGCGAGATCGTCGACAAGACGGGGAAGTCGATCAGGTCGGCGGCATAGGGGAGAGCGCGCGCAGCTCGCGGAGGAAGTCGGCCACGCCCAACAGCTTCGGCCGAATCTCCTCCGCGAACGCGCGATGCAGCGGCTTGGGCACGACGAGGACGATTCCGCTTTCGCGCATCTCGTCGTGCTGGGCTACCGACACCCCGCGTTGCAACGTCAGCACGTGCTTGACCCGCACGCGGGACGCCTCGTTGAGCGCCTGCCGCCAGCGGTCCCGGCACGTCGACTTCACCGCCAGCATTCGGAGGCGCGTGGCGGCGAACATCGGATCCTCGTAGGCCGCGCGCGACGGAAACAGGAAGTCCGGCCGCCGGTTGACTTCGACGACGGGCCGGAACTCGAAGGTCTCGCCGCGCCGGAACCCCTCTTCGACCAGCACTTCGCGAAAATGCAGTTCGAGAGAATTGCCGCCGCGCGAACGTCGCGCCTGCAACAGGCTCTGGGCGGTCGCGACGAACGACGCGAGATCGGCGAAGCCGCGGGCGACGCGAGGCGCGAAGACGGCTTCCTCCACGCACGAGAACAGCGCGTGTTCGCAGTTCCGGCGCTTGACTATCCGCTCGTCGGGACCGGCCCCATGCGCACGCGCGCGCTCCACGGACATGCGCAGCATGTCTTCGCCCGATGGAAAGCGCAAAAGCCAAGCCGCCGGAATTTCGTCGGGACGGAGACGGCAGGGATCGGCGCCGCCGAACCGCATCTCGGCCTGCCCCGCCGACAGGTCGAGGCCCTCTCCGGGCGCCACTTCCCCGAACGCCTCTTCGAACAAGTCCGCGTCCAAGCCGTCGCACAGCCAGGAACGGCATCGCGCATCGCCGCCGCCGGCGAACGTGAACACCGCCAATGCGCCGGTGCTTTCCGGATCGAGCAGTGGCGACGACGCGCCGCCCAATCGCGTGATGCGGCATTCGTTGCGGCTGCCGCCGCGCAGCTTGTTGTTGTACCAGACCAGCCGCGCATCCCGTCCCGATCCGTGCGAATCGAGGGCGAGGTCGAACGGCGCTTCGCCGTTGCCGTCGCGCGCCTCGGCGAGCGCGGGAAACGCCTTGAAGGCGAACGCTCGGGGAACGTAGGGGCCGGCCTGGTGCGATCCGTTCGCCAGCGTGTCGTTGCCCGACAGGCGCTTGGCGAATACGAGCCGCGTCGGCGCGCATGCCTCCGACAGCCAGTCGCGAAAGTCTGCCAGCGCCATCCCGGACTACTCCGTCAGGCGCGCGAGACCGATCACGCGACTTCCAAGGCTCGCGGCGCCGCCGCCCGCCGCGCCTTCGCCACGAACGGCGCCACCGCGCGCGCGACCGCCTCGACGACGGGCGGCGCGACGGAATTGCCGAATTGTCGATAGGCTTGGGTGTCGGACACCGGGATCGCGAAGGGCGCGCGGCCCGGCGCGTCGAAGCCCATCAGGCGTGCGCATTCGCGCGGCGTCAGGCGGCGCGGGTTGCGTGCGCCGCGTTTCACGAGGATCTCCGAACCGTCCTTGAAATAGCGGGCCGACAGCGTCCGCGAGACGTCGCCCGGGCCGACCAAGCCATATCCGAAGCCGTTGCCGCGCGCGCGGTGCTTTTCGGCATAGGCGCGCAAGTAGCCCCAGAGATGGTCGCTCAGCACGTAGCGCGGATCGACGGTCGCCCTTCGCCCCCGCGTATAGGGCGCCTCCACCGTTTCCCCGCCGTCCTCCGGATGCAGGATCGCGCCGAGTCGCGGGCCGGCCTCGGCCGGCGGCAGCCGCAACGCGTCGATGTCGAACGCGTTGGGTTCCGCGAAGCCGACGACGAAGATGCGCTCGCGGTGCTGCGGCACGAAGCGCCTCGCGTCGATCACGCGCGCGGAGACCGAATAGCCGAGTTCGCGTGCCAGCACGTCCTCGATCACGCGGAAGGTGCGGCCGCCGTCGTGCGACAGCAAGTTCTTCACGTTCTCCAGCACGAAGGCCTTCGGCCTCAAATCGCGCAGCAGCCTGGCGACCTCGAAGAACAGCGTGCCCTGCGCCTCGCAGGCGAAGCCGTGCGGACGGTTCAGCGCGTTCTTCTTCGACACGCCGGCGATGGAGAACGGCTGGCAGGGAAAGCCCGCCAACAGCACGTCATGGGCGGGAACGTCCTGCGAGCGCACGGCGCGCACGTCGCCCGCGATGTCGTGGCCGTCGCCGGGAAAGTTGGCGCGGTAGGTCGCTTGGGCGAAACGATCCCATTCGCAGGTGAACACGCATTCGCCGCCGACCGCCTCGAAACCGCGACGCATGCCGCCGATGCCCGCGAACAGGTCCACGAAACGAAAGCCGCCGCCCATCGCCATTGCCGTCCCCATGCGCCCGAATCATTTTCGGCACCGATCCCAAGCAATCGTCGGGCCTGTCGCCGACGCCAAGCTCGGAAGCTCGTTTGACCTGCGTCGACAATAATGTTCCCTGTATGTTCTCGTCAAGGGTTTTGTCCGCGGGTCGCGCGCCGCCGGCGGACGGTCGTGCGCGACCGGGACACGCGTCGGCGCCCCCGCTCACCCCGCCCGCTCGACCTCCGGCGCCGTCCGTCGCGCGAGCATCGCTTGGATTTCCGGCCGGCAAGAACCGCAATTCGTGCCCGCTCGGGTGCGGGCGCCGACGTCGCCGACCGTGCGCGCGCCCGTCGCGACGGCGTCTGCGATTTCGCGGCGGCCGACTTCGAGGCAGGCGCAAACGATCGGCCCCTTGTCCTTGGCGCCGGCGCCGACGCGGCCGGCGAGCAGCGCCAGCCGTTCGCCGCGCGCGACAGGCTGGCCGAGCCGAGCCGCCATCGCGTCGCGCGCCACCGCCACCGGTCCCGGCGCGAGGAACAGCGCGCCGACGAACGCCTCGTCCTCGAACGCCGCCAGCCGGAACTCGCCGCGCGCCGGATCGCGATAGGCGACGCGCTCCACGCCCTCGCCCAGCCCGAGGACGCCGGCGGTGAAGCGCTCTGGATCGTCGAGCGCGTCGCGCGAAGCGAGTTCGATCCGGAAGCCGCCGCGCGACGGCGCCAGCGCGACGTAATCCGCCGCTTGCGGCGAGGGCCGCGCGCGGCAGAGCGCGAAGGCGAACCAAGCGGCCGGGAAGCGCCGCGCTTCGACCGGCGTCGCCTTCAGTTCCGGTTGGCCGGAGACCGGATCGGTCGCGGGCGCGATCAGCGCGCCGACGCGGCCGGTCGGCGCGAAGCGGTCGGTCCAGTGCATCGGCGCGAAAGCCTCGCCGCGCGCCACGCGCCGCGTCGGCGAGACGCGCAGGATCGCGCGGCCGTGCGCGCTCTCGACTTCGGCGAGGTCGGCGGCGGAGAGCCCGCGCGCCGCCGCGTCGTCAGGATGGATTTCGAGGAACGGCTCGCCGGCCTGCGTCATCAGGCGCGCCGCCTTTCCGGTGCGCGTCATCGTGTGCCACTGGTCGCGGACGCGGCCGGTGTTGAGCATGAGCGGGCGCGCGGCGTCCGTCGCGGCGGCGGGCGGACGGTGCGCCGTCGGCACGAAACGCGCCTTGCCGTCGGGATGGAAGAACCGGCCGTCGGCGAAGAAGCGCGTCTCCCCCGCCGGCTCGCCGCGCCGGCGCGGCCATTGGAACGGCGCCAGCGCGGCATAAGCCGCGTCCGACAGGTCGGCCACGCCCGACAGGTCGAGGTCGCGTTCGCGCTCGGTTTTCAGGGCCGTCATCGCGGCATATTCGCGGAACACCGCGGCCGCGTCCGGATAGGCGAAGGCGTCGCCGAAGCCCATCAGGCGGCCGACCTCGGCGAGCTGCGCCCAATCGGCGCGCGCTTCGCCGGGCGGGGCGAGGAACGCGCGCTGGCGCGAGATGCGCCGTTCCGAATTGGTGACCGTGCCGTCCTTCTCGCCCCAGGCGAGGCTGGGCAGCAGGACGTGCGCGAACTCGCCCGTGTCGGTCGCCGCCTCGACGTCCGACACGCACACGAACGGACAGGCGCGCAGCGCCTCGCGCACGCCCTCGGCGTCGGGCATCGACACGGCGGGGTTGGTGCCCATGATCCAGAGCGCGCGCACGCGGCCTTCGCGCACGGCGTGGAACAGGTCGACCGCCTTCAGTCCCGGCTTGGCGGCGATCGTCGGCGCGCGCCAGAAGCCGCGCGCCAGTTCGCGATGGCCTTCGTCATCGATGTCGAGATGGGCCGCCAGCATGTTGGCGAGTCCGCCGACCTCGCGGCCGCCCATGGCGTTGGGTTGGCCGGTCACCGAGAACGGCCCCATGCCCGGCCGCCCGATGCGCGCGGTGGCGAGATGGCAATTGACGATCGCGTTGACCTTGTCGGTCCCCGACGTCGATTGGTTGACGCCCTGGCTGTAGACGGTGACGACGCGCTCGGTCGCGGCGAAGGCGGCGTAGAACGCCTCGATGTCGCGCGCCGCGAGGCCGGTGAGCGCCGCCACGCGCGCGGGATCGTAGGCCGCGGCGACCCGCAGCGCCTCGTCGAACCCGTTGGCGTGCGCGCCGACCCAATCCGGGTCGACTGCGCCGGCCCGCGCCAAGTGCGCCAGCAGGCCCGCGAACAGCGCCACGTCCGACCCCGGCGCGAGCGCGAGATGGAGGTCGGAATCCTCTGCGGTCGCGGTGCGGCGCGGATCGACGACGACGATCCGCGTGCCGAGCTTTTCGCGCGCCGCCACGAGGCGGCGGTGCAGCACCGGATGGCACCAAGCGAGGTTGGAGCCGACCAGCACGACGAGGTCGGCCTCTTCGAGGTCTGCATATACGCCGGGCACCGTGTCGGCGCCGAAGGCGCGCCGATGGCCGGCGACCGAGGACGCCATGCACAGCCGCGAGTTGGTGTCGATGTTGGCCGTCCCGAGGAAGCCCTTCATCAGCTTGTTGGCGACGTAATAGTCCTCGATCAGGATCTGGCCGGAGACATAGAGCGCGACCGAGTCCGGCCCGTGCGCCGCCGCCGTCCCGGCGAACGCCAGGGCGACCCGGTCCAGCGCTTCGTCCCAGCCCGCGCGCCGGCCGTCCACCATGGGATGCAGCAGGCGACCGTCCATCGACAGCGTCTCGGCGAGCGCCGAACCCTTGGAGCACAGCGCGCCGAAGTTCGCCGGATGGTCGGGATCGCCCGCGATGGCGACGGCGCCGTCGACTTGGCGCGCGAGCACGCCGCAACCGACGCCGCAATAGGGACAGGTGGTGCGCGTCGCGCCGGCGCCCGCGTCCGCCCGGCCGTCGCCGCTCAACCCGCCTTCCTCGCGGACAGTGCGGAAAAGTCGAGCATCAACCGGCCGTCCACCACCTCCACCGCGTGCGTGCGCGTCGCGCCGACGTCGGCGCCGGTCGCCTTGCCGCTTGTCAAGTCGATCACCCAATTGTGCAGCGGGCAGGTCACGCGGCCGTCGTGCACGATGCCCTCGCTCAGCGGCCCGCCGCGGTGGGGGCAACGGTCGTCGAGCGCGAACACTCGGTCGTCGGCGCCGCGGAACAGCGCAACGCAACCCGTCGCGGTGCGCACCTTGCGGGCGCCGAGCAGCGGCACGTCGGCCAGCGCGCCCACATCCTTCCAATCCGTCATCGTCTCACTCCGCCGCGATCGCGACCGCGTCGGCGATCGGCGCGAATTCGTGCGCGTCCTTGCCGGCCACGCGCTCGGCCCAGGGATCGACCTGCGCGAAGCGCTGCGCGTGGTCGAACCGCTCGACCAGCGCGTTGCGGCGCTCCAAGTCGTCCACCACGAGCTCGCGGATCGTCTCGACCCCGACGCGCTTGGCCCATTTGTAGATGCGTTCGAGGTAGCGGCCCTGCTCGCGATAGGCCTGCACGAGCGCGGCGACGATCTCGATCGCCTCGTCTTCCGTCGCGACGTGGGCCAGCAGCTCCGTGCCTTGGATGTCGAGCCCGGCCGCGCCGGCGAAGTGGATGTCGTAGCCGCTGTCGACGCAGATCACGCCGACGTCCTTGCAGGTCGCCTCCGCGCAATTGCGCGGGCAGCCGGAGACGGCGAGCTTGATCTTGGCCGGCGACCACGCGCCCCACAGCCGCTTCTCCAGCTTGATCCCGAGCCCGGTGGAATCCTGCGTACCGAACCGGCACCATTCCTTGCCGACGCAGGTCTTCACCGTGCGCAGGCCCTTGGCGTAGGCGGCGCCCGAGACGAGCCCGGCCGCGTTGAGGTCCTTCCAGACGCCCGGCAGGTCCTCCTTCTTGACGCCCAGCAAGTCGATGCGCTGGCCGCCGGTGACCTTCACGGTCGGAATCCTGAACTTGTCGGCGACGTCTGCGATCGCGCGCAATTCGTCGGGCGTCGTGACGCCGCCCCACATGCGTGGCACCACGGAGAACGTGCCGTCCTTTTGGATGTTGGCGTGGACGCGTTCGTTGACGAAGCGCGACCTGCCGTCGTCCTCGTATTCGCCCGGCCGGGCGCACAGCAGGTAATAGTTCAGCGCCGGCCGGCACTTAGCGCAGCCGTTCGAGGTCTTCCATTCCAGCGCCTGCATGACGCCCTGCACCGTCTCGATGCCGTCGGCGACGATCAGCCGGCGCACCTCGTCGTGGCCGTGGTGGGTGCAGGAGCACATCGGCGTCACGGCCGCGGCCTCGAACGACTTGCCCAGCGTCAGCGTCATCAGCTTCTCGACCAGCGGCGTGCAGGTGCCGCATGACGCCGAGGCCTTGGTGTGCGCGCGCACGTCCTCGAGGCTCGTCAGTCCCTTGGCCTTGATCGCCCCGACGATCTCGCCCTTGCACACGCCGTTGCAGCCGCAGATTTCCGCGTCATCCGACAAGGCTGCAACGGCCGCCGTAGGGTCCGGCGGGGCGCCTCCCGCGAACGAGGGCCCGAACATCAGCGTCTCGCGGTGCGCGGAGACGTCGGCGCCCTTCTTCAGCAGGTCGAAATACCAGCCGCCGTGCGACACGTCGCCGTACAGCACCGCGCCGACCAGCCGGTCCTCCTTCAGCACCAAGCGGCGATACACGCCGCGCGCCGCGTCGCGCAGCACGATCTCCTCCCGGCCCGGCCCGTCGGCGAAGTCGCCGGCCGAGAACAGGTCGATGCCGGTCACCTTCAGCTTGGTGGCGGTCGCGCTCGGGTTGAAGGCGGCGGAATCGTCGCCCGCAAGCCGGGCCGCGACGACGTTGGCCATGTCATAGAGCGGCGCGACGAGGCCGAACGTCTGCCCGAGCGCCTCGGCGCATTCGCCGAGCGCGAATATGTCCGGGTCGTCGGTGCGCATGTCGGCGCCCACCACGACGCCCCGGTTGGTCGCCAACCCGGCCTGCTTGGCCAGCGCCGCGCTGGGGCGGATGCCGACCGCCATCACCACCAGCTTGGCGGGGATTTCACGGCCGTCCTTGAGGCGCACGCCGCGCACGCGCGCGGGCCCCTGCGCATGGTCGGTGGCGAGGATTTCCTCGGTGTCGGCGCCCGTGATCACCTTGATGCCGCGCGCCTCGATGGCCGCCTTCAGCAGCGCGCCGGCGGGTTGGTCGAGCTGGCGCTCCATCAGGGTGGGCATCAGATGCAGCACGGTCACGTCCATGCCGCGCTCCTTGAGGCCGACGGCGGCCTCGAGGCCGAGCAGGCCGCCGCCCACCACCACCGCGGAGCCGCCCGATTGGGCCGCCAGCAGCATCGCGTTGACGTCGTCGAGGTCGCGATAGGTCAGCACGCCGGCCAGCCCGTGGCCGGGCACCGGGATCACGATCGGCGAGGAGCCGGTCGCGATCACGAGCTTGTCGTATTCCACCGTCACGCCGCGCTCGGAGGTCACGGTCTTCCGCTCGCGGTCGATGGCCACGACCTTGTGGCCCTTGAACAGCATGACGCCGTTCTTCACGTACCAGCCGTCGCCGTGGATCACGATCTCTTCGTAGGCCTTCTCGCCCGAAAGCACTGGCGACAGCATGATGCGGTCGTAGTTCACCCGCGGCTCGGAATTGAAGATCATGGTGTCGTAGGCGCCCGGCGCGAGCTCGAACAGGCGTTCGAGGGCGCGGCCCGGCGCCATGCCGTTGCCGATCACCACCAGCCGCGGCTTGCGGCCCGGCGCTTGGTCGGCCTGCGGCGCTTGCACGGCCGGAGCGGCGACGGGCGTCGCGCCGACAGGGAGCGGGATTTGTTTCGTCATGGCCGGGCTCACGCCGTCGCGGCCGCGACGCGCGGCGCGAGCCACGAACGGCGCCACGCGGGCGCCACCGCCGCCAGCGCGACCAAGGCGGCCACCGCCATCGCCGCGAAAGCCGCGAAGCCGAGGCCGTATCCGCCGGCGACCTGTTTGGCGTAGCCGAGGCTGGCGGCGAAATAGAAGCCGCCGACGCCGCCTGTCGCGCCCACGAGGCCCGTGACGACGCCGACGTTCCTGGAGAAGCGCAGCGGCACGAGCTGGAACACGGAGCCGTTGCCCACGCCCAGCGCAACCATGGTCAGCGCCACCACCGGGACCGCCGCCCGCACGTCGGCGATGCCCGACGCCAGCGCCACGATCAGCGCGCCGACGAAGCCGTAGACCACCGTCAGCGTCTTCACGCCGCCGAAGCGGTCGGCGAGCGCGCCGCCGAACGGCCGCGCGAACGAACCGCAGAACACGCAGGCCGCCGTGCAATAGCCCGCCGCCACCGGCGACAGCCGGTACTGGTCGTTGAAATAGATCGGCAGGAAGGACGACAGGCCGACGAAGCCGCCGAAAGTGACGCAGTAGAACGCCATCAGCCACCACGCGTCGCCGGTACGCAGCACGTCGAGATAGTCGGCGAAGCGGCGGCGCGGCGGCGCGGTCGGGCTGTCCTTGGCGAGCAGCGCGAAGGCGACGATCACGAACCCAAGCGGTATCGCCGCCAAGCCGATCACGTTGCGCCAGCCGAATGCCACCGCCAGCGAGGGCGCGAACAGCGCCGCCAGCACCGTGCCGGAATTGCCGGCGCCCGCGATGCCAAGCGCCGTGCCTTGGTGCTCGCGCGGATACCAATAGGAGGCGAGCGGCAGCGCCACCGCGAAGGACGCGCCGGCCACGCCGAGCACGACGCCCAGCGCCAGCACGCCGTGAAACGACTTGATGCCCACCGCCCACGCGACGAGCAGGCCTGCGATCACGATCGCCTGCATCGCAAGCCCGGTGCGGCGCGGCTTGAACACGTCCGATGCGACGCCCGCCACGATGCGGATCGCGGCGCCCGCCAGCACCGGCACCGCCACCATCAGGCCCTTCTGGCCCGCGTTCAGTCCGAGGTCCTTGGCGACGAAGATCGCCAGCGGCCCGAGCATCACCCAGACCATGAAGCTGAGGTCGAAATAGAGGAACGAAGCGATCAACGTCGGTAGGTGGCCGGACTTCATGAACCCGCGCGTCATCGAGATCGCTCCTTGGACTTGGCCGTCGACTTGGACTTGGCCGTCGACGCACGATCAAAAGCAATCGGCATGCCATCGATTTTTATCATTGTGAATCAGCGTGATTGCGCAAAATCACGACCACGGCGCCCAATCGGTTCTCGCTCGGCGCCGTATGTTTGTGCGATGCACAAATAGTGGGCGTCGGTCGATTGCCGATCCCGTGACCGTCATCTGGACATTGCGGAACGAATGGACGAACCTCGGCGCCGCTTCATGGCGGGGGATCGCATCGATGCGCGTGACGTTGATGGCGATCTGCGTCGCGCTTTGCGTTTCGCTTGGAGTGCCGCTCGCCTCGGGGGTCGCTTTCGCCGCCGACGTGCAGGCGAAGGTCGTGGTCACCAACGGCGGACAGCCGGTTCCCGACAAGGCGCGCTACGAGCTCCATGCCGCCGGCGCGCACGCGTCGCCGGTGGTCCGATGGGCGGGCGCCGGCAGCGCCGTCACCGTTCCCGAGGGCGATTACGACATCGAGGTGATCTTCGAGGACGGCGCGGCGCATCGCAATATCTGGCTGGACGGCCAGAAGGTCGGACCGGGCTACGAGAAGACGGTCGACATAAACCTGCCCGTCGCCACGGTGACATACAACTTGACGAACGGCGGCAAGCCGGACGACGGAAAGGCGCGCGTCGAACTGCACGTCGCCGGCAAGCACGACGGGCCGGTGATCGCGTGGGCGCCCACGGGCCGGGCGATGCGGGTGCCCGCCGGACGCTACGACGTGCAGGCGATCTTCGACGACGGCGCGGCGCACCGGACATTCTGGGTCGACGGCCAGGATTTCTCCGGCGCGGTCGAGCGCACGCTCGAAGTCGGGATGCAGGTCGCCACGGTGACATACAACTTGACGAACGGCGGCAAGCCCGACGACGGAAAGGCGCGCGTCGAACTGCACGTCGCCGGCAAGCATGACGGGCCGGTGGTCGCGTGGGCGCCCACGGGCCGGGCGATGCGGGTGCCCGCCGGACGCTACGACGTGCAGGCGATCTTCGACGAAGGCTTCGTGCACAAATCCGATTGGATCGACGGACTGTCC
>JAGWKJ010000059.1 GCA_028865375.1 Hyphomicrobiales bacterium
GGTGGGCGCCGTCGCGGTGGGCGTCGGCGGCGCGGCCGGGGTCGCGCTCGGCCTCGCGGCGGCCGCGCGCGGCGGAGCGCTCGACGTCCTCCTGATGCGGATCGTCGACTTCGGCATCGCCTTTCCCGCGCTGCTGACCGCGCTGATCGCGTCGGCCGACCTCGGGCCGGGCATCGCCGCACCGATGGCGGCGCTGGCGATCTACGACGCCGCCGCGATGGCGCGCCTTACGCGCAACCTTGCGCGCGACGCCTATGGGCGCGACTACGTGGCCGCCGCGCGGCTGGCGGGCGCACGCGAGGCCGCGATCGCCTGGCGGCACGCGCTGCCCAACGTCGCGCCCGCGCTGGTCGCGCAGGCGACGCTGCTGCTCGCCGTGGCGACGCTAGCGGAATCCGCGCTGTCCTACCTCGGGCTTGGGGTGCAGCCGCCCGCGCCCTCGTGGGGCCGGATGCTCGCCGACGCGCAGGGCCTGATTTACGTCGCGCCGCGGCTGGCGATCTATCCCGGCTTGGCGATCGCGGCGCTCGCGCTCGGCTTCAACCTGCTCGGCGACGGCATCGCGCGCCGGCTCGACCCGCGCCGGGGCCTGACGCGATGAGCGCGCCGCTGCTCGAAGCGCGCGGGCTGGCGATCGAGCACCGGGGCGCGCCGGCGCTGCGCGGAATCGACCTTGCGCTCGATGACGGCGGCGCGCTGGCGATCGTGGGCGAATCGGGCGCCGGCAAGACGAGCCTCGCGCTCGCGATCATGGGCCTGTCGCCGGCGTCGGCGGTCGTTTCGGGATCGCTGCGCCTGCGCGGCCGCGAGCTGGTCGGCCTGCCCGAGCGCGATTGGCTGGCGATCCGCGGCGCGGAGGTCGGCATGGCGTTCCAGGAGCCGCAGGCCGCGCTCGATCCGCTGATGGGACTCGCCGACCAAGCGGGCGAGGCGGCGCGCGTGCATCGCGGCCTGTCGCGCCGGGCGGCGCGCGCGCTGGGCGTCGCGCTGCTGGAGGACTGCGGCGTACGCGACGCCAAGTCCCGCGCGCGCGACCTGCCGCATCGTTTTTCGGGCGGCGAGAAACAGCGCGCGCTGATCGCGATGGCGCTCGCCGCCGAACCCACGCTGCTGGTCGCCGACGAGCCGACCAGCGCGCTCGACGCACGGCTGCGCCTGCGCATCCTCGACCTCGTGGACGAGCAGCGACACCGGCGCGGGTTGGCGCTGCTGCTGGTCACGCACGATCTCGCCATCGCGGCGCGCCGGGTCGAGCGTGTCGCCGTGCTGCTCGCGGGCCTCGTCGTGGAGGAGGGGCCGGCCGCCGCCACGCTCGCCGCGCCGGCGCATCCTTACGTCCGCGCGCTCGCCGCCGCGCGGCCCCCGTTGGGCGCGCCGCGCGACGCAAGGCCGCTCGCGCCGGCGCCGGCGACGCCCCGCGCGTCGGCGCTCGGATGCCCGTTCGCGCCGCGCTGCCCGTTCGCGGAAGCGCGTTGCGCGGCCGCCGTGCCGCCGCTGGTCGACGTCGGCGAGGGCAGGCGCGCACGCTGCCTCAAGCCGTTCGCTGCCGCGCCATGAGCGACGCGCTCCTCGACGTCCGCGGCCTGACCAAGGCTTACGCGATCGGCGGACGCGGCTTCGTCCGGCCGGCCGCGGTTCGGCGCGCGCTCGACCGTGTCGATCTCGTCGTCGCCCGGGGCCGGCACATGGGCGTCGTGGGAGAGTCGGGCGCCGGCAAATCGACGCTCGCGCGTTGCATCGCGACGCTGGAGCGGCCCGACGAGGGCGCGATCCGCGTCGGGGACGTCGACGCGCTGGCCGATCCGGCCGCCGCGCGCGCCTCGCTGTCGATGGTCTTCCAGGACCCGGCGTCCTCGCTCGATCCGCGCTGGCGCGCGCTGGACATCGTGGCCGAACCGCTCGTCCGCCTCGCGCTCGCGCCCGCCGAGCGCCGCGCCCGCGCGCTGGCCGCGATGGAGGCGGTCGGGCTCGGCGCCGGCGAGGCGGCCAAGCGGCCGCACGAATTCTCCGGCGGCCAGCGCCAACGCCTCGCCTTCGCGCGCGCCATCGTCGGCCGCCCCGCGCTGGTGATCGCCGACGAGCCCACGAGCGCGCTCGATCCCTCGACCGCGGCGCGCCTGCTCGACCTGATGGCGAGGCTGTCGGACGAGGCCGGCGTGACCTTCCTCGTCGTCAGCCACGACCTCCACGCCATCGACCGCCTGTGCGACGACGTGGCGGTGATGCGCGAGGGGCGCATTGTGGAAGCCGGCACGCGGGCGATGCTCGCCGGCGCGGCGCGCGACGACTATGCGCGCGCGCTCGTCGCGGCGGCGGGGCGGGGGTGAGCGGCCGTGGGCCGTGCGGTCACGATCGGCTGAGGATCACGATCCGGTTCGTATTGACGCCCCGCGCGTTGTTCGCCACGCCCCAGCAGTTGGCGGTCTTGGTGAAGCGCTGGTCGTTCACCATCACGCCCAGCAAGCGGAACGGCAGGCCCGCCACCGCGCGCACGACATGCCGCTCCAGCAGCACCGAGCCGTTGCGGACTTCGCCGACCTCGAACGCGACGTGCCCGCCCGGCCGCACGACGCGCGCGAGATCGACGAACGTGCGCCGCACGAACGCTTCCCAATCCTCGGCCTTGCGATGGCGGTCGATGACGATGGCTTCGGTGTCGATGCCGGCGAACCAGCAGCGCAGCCAATTGTCGCCGCGGTAATCGACGATGTCGAGGAACGGCGGCGAGGTCACGACGAGCGAAACGGCGGCCGCCCCGATCGCGCGATTGTCGTGGGCGGGCGCGGTGGTGACGCGGTGTGGCAAGCGGCCGGGCGGCGCGCCGTCCGACAACAGGTTGCGCGACTTCTTCAGGATGATCGCGCGCACGTCGCGGCGCTCCGGAGCCTGGTTTCGCTTGGCGTTGATCTTGCGTTGCGATTCCAATCCGACCGCCTGGTTGGGCGGCATCGTATAGACGGAGAAAAATCCCGACGAGTGGCCGGTCAAGCGATTGAGCGCGACCATCCGGATCCAATCGTCAACCGGATCGAGCGCGCCCTTCCACTCGCGGTCGAGCAGCCATCGCTTGAGCGCCACGAGTTCAATCAATGTATCGCGGTGATAGAAGACTTCGAGCTCGCGATCGGCGTCGCCGACGCGCGCGCGCCAGTCGATTTCGACGAGCCTGCGCGCCACGTCCGTCAAGACCGGCGGGTTCAAGCGCGAGCGTGCCAGCATCGCGCTCAACGGATTGACGTCGTTGCCCAAGCCGACACGTCCGAGCAACGCGGCCTCCAACGGCGTCGTGCCCCGTCCCATGAACGGGTCGTAGACCGCTTCGCCGGGCTCGGTCAGTCGCTCGATGAAAAAGCGCGGCAATTCGGCCTTGAAACAGGCGCGGTAGCTGATCTCGTGGAGATTGTGCGATTGGCGCTGTCGGGCGGTCCAGAACTCGTTGATGAAATAGGGGATGCCCTCGTCGGCGAACTCGGCCGTCGCGCGATCGAACGCGGCGAACGCCGTCAGGTCCGACAGCATATCGCGCGTCGCCGTCCCGGCCGGAAATGCGATGGCGGGTTGCGGAGCGGCCATTCGAACATTAGTGGAACGTCCGGGCGTCGGCGCCAAGGCCGGCGCATGGTTTTTCCACCGCTCGCATTCAAGGTCGCCCATGCCCTCCACGCCCGAAGATCTCTCCGCGGAACTCGGCCGCCTCGGCATCGCCCATGATGTCGTCGAACATCCGCCGCTGCACACGGTCGAGGATTCGCGCCGGTTGCGGGGCCAGCTCGCCGGCGGCCACGCCAAGAATCTGTTCGTCAAGGACAAGAAAGGCCGCCTGTTCGTGCTCGTGCTGCCCGAGGACGCCATCGTCGACCTCAAGCGCGTTCACGAGGCGATCGGCGCGCAGGGCCGCGTGTCGTTCGGCACGGCCGATCAATTGCGCGAGATCTGGGGCGTCGAGCCGGGCGCGGTGACTCCGTTTGGCGCCATCAACGACGCGGCCGGCCGCGTCACGGTGGTGCTCGACGCCGAGTTGATGCGTCACGAGCGGCTGAATTTCCACCCGCTGGTCAACACGAAGACGCTGGGCCTTTCCCGCGAAGGGTTGTTGAAATTCCTGCGCGCGACCGGCCACGAGCCGATGATCGCCGCGATGGGCGGCGCGCCCGCGCCAGCGTGACCGGCCGAAGCGGGAGGCGTCCCCGAGGACGTTCCCCCGCCCATTGCGCCCGACCGCCCGAAGCGCCATGTAGCGCCTGAAACGACGCGACAGAGCCGACATGATCGAACCGACCCCCGCCCCAACGGCGCCCGCCCCCGTCAAGGACGCCACCACCGCCTCGTTCCGCGAGGACGTGATCTCGGAATCGCTGCGCCAGCCGGTGCTGGTCGACTTCTGGGCGCCGTGGTGCGGCCCCTGCAAGCAGCTGGCCCCCGCGCTCGAACGCGCGGTCGCCGCCGCGCAGGGCAAGGTCAAGCTCGTCAAGATGAACATCGACGAGCATCCGCAAATCCCGGGCCAGCTCGGCATCCAGAGCATCCCCGCAGTGATCGCGTTCCAAAAGGGCCAGCCGATCGACGGCTTCGTCGGCGCGCTGCCCGAGAGCCAGATCGTCGGCTTCATCGAGCGCCTCGTCGGCCCGGTCGAGAGCGAAGCCGACGCCATCGCCGCCGAGGCGGACGCCGCCTTCGCCGCCGGCGACCTGCAAGCGGCCGCCGCATTGCACGCCGAAGCGCTGGAGTTGGAGCCCGGCCATGCCGGCGCCATCGCCGGTCGCGCCAAGGCGCTGGTCGCCGCCGGCGACCTCGACGGTGCCGCCGCCACGCTCGACGCCGCGCCGCCCGAAGCCGTCAAGGACCCGGGCGTCGCCGCCGCGCGTGCCGCGCTCGACGTCGCCCGCCAGGGCGCGTCGGTGGGCGACGAGCGCGCGCTCGAAGAGACGCTCGCCCGCGACCCCAAGGATCGCAAGGCCCGCTTCGACCTCGCCTTGGCGCTCAACGCGCGCGGCGAGCGCGCCGGCGCCGCCGACCACCTGCTGGAGATCGTCCGCACCGACCGCGCGTGGGACGACGACGCGGCGCGCAAGCAATTGCTGCAGTTCTTCGAAGCTTGGGGGCCCACCGACGAGGCGACCGTCGCCGCGCGGCGCAAGCTCGCCGGGTTGCTCTACCGCTGAAGCGCGAGGAGGACCGATGCCCGCTTCCTACCGCTCGCCCGCCGACGTCGCCGCCGTCGTGCCGGTGTTCCCGCTCGAAGGCGCGCTCCTGCTGCCGCGCCGCCAATTGCCGCTCAACGTGTTCGAGCCGCGCTATCTCGCGATGGTCGACGACGCGCTGAAGTCGCACCGGCTGATCGCGGTCGCCCAGCCCGCGCCCGACGCGGCCGAGGGCGCCCCGGCGCCAGCGCTGGTGCGAGTGGGATGCGTGGGCCGCGTCGGGCAGTTCGCGGAGACCGACGACGGGCGTTATCTCGTGGTGCTGAACGGCATCGCGCGCTGCAAGATCGTGTCGGAAGTCGCGACGCTGACGCCCTATCGGCTGGTCCGCGTCGATTGCGACGCCTTCGCCGAGGATTTCCGGGAGGAGGCCGGCGCCGACACGGTCGACCGCGGCGCGCTGCTCGCCGCGCTGCGCGGCTTCGTGGCCAAGCGCGGCCTCGAGATCGACTGGAAGAGCGTCGAGGAGGCCTCCAACGAGGCGCTCGTCAACGGGCTGGCCATGGTGAGCCCCTTCGGCCCGCGCGAAAAGCAGGCGCTGCTGGAGGCGCCCGACCTCAGGACGCGCGCCGAGGCGCTCGTCGCGATGGCCGAGATCGAGGCCGACCGCAGGGCGCCGGGCGGCGCGCGGCTGCAATGAGCGACGACGCGGGCGTCCCCGCGCCCGCCGCCGGGCCGCCATCAAAGGAGGTCGACCCCCGCCTGCTCGAACTGCTGGTCTGTCCGGTGACGCGCACCACGCTCGAATACGACCGCGCGCGCGGCGAGCTGGTGTCGCGCGCAGCGCGGCTGGCGTTCCCGATCCGCGACGGCATCCCGATCATGACGCCCGAGGAGGCCCGTCCGCTCGACGCCTCGGACGGCTGAACGGCGCCCTCAGCGCGCCAGCAGGCGGAAATAGTCGGCCACGGTGACGAACCGGGCCGGCGCGTCCTCGACGATCCCGGCCTGCGGGCCCAGGGGAGGCAGGAAATAATTGTCGTTGGCGTCGTCGTTGGCGAGCGAGATCTCGACCGCCAGCGCGTCGCCGCCCTCGGCCCGGAAGCCGTGCGCCACGTACGGCTCCAGCACGAGGCTCTCGCCGGGATCGAGGACGACGCGGCCGCGCGGCGCGACCTCGATCTCGCGCTCGTCCTTGAACAGGCGCACGGGCTCGCCGGTCGGCTCGCCGGCGCGGTCCACCCCGACGATTTCGACCACGAAGCGTCCGCCGCCGCGGTTGATCACGTCCTCGGTCTTCACCCGGTGATAATGGTGCGGCGTCGTCTGCCGATCGCGCGCGAACAGCGCCTTCTCGCCATAGAGACGGCCGCGGCCGGACGATAGCTTGGCGTGGTCCCCCATGCGGGTCGTGAATATGACGAGGCCGGCGCGCTCGAACTCGCCGGGCGCGAATTCGGCGACGTTCCAGCCCAGCCCGCCGTCGCGGATGCGCGTCGCGCCCGGCCCGGCCGCGGCGAATTGCGCCGGCGTCCAGTCGGCGAACCCCGGCAGCGCGACGCCGTGGCGCGCGCAGGCCGCGCGCATGGCTTCGATGTGGCGGTCGACGTGGGATCGGAGCATGGCGCCTTCTGTCTTTCCCCGGCCGCGCCGTCAACGCCGGGCCGCGGCGGCGCCGCAGCTTCCGCGCACGACGAGCCTCGCGACGCCGTAGATCGGCGCGGCGGGCGGCGCGCCGCCCTCGATCAGCTCGACCAGCACGCGCGCGGCGGTGCGGGCGAGGTCGTCGGTCTGCATCGAGACCGTGGTCAGCGGGGGGTCGACGTGGGCGCCCTCTTCGATGTCGTCGAAGCCGACGATCGCGAAATCGGCGCCGGGCCGCAGGCCGCGGCGCTGCAACGCCGACATGGCGGCGATGGCGGTGAGGTCGTTGAAGCACAGCGCGGCGCGCGGCGGCGCCGGCAGGGCGAGCGCGCGGGCGACCACCTGCTCGCCCGATTCGCGCATCGGCGGCGCCTCGATCACGAGCGACGGATCGAACGCGACGCCGACTTCGGCGAGCGCGCGGCGATAGCCGTCCACGCGCTCGCGATGCGTGGCGATCGAGGACGAGCCGGCGAGGAACGCGATCCGCGCATGGCCCAGCGACAGCAAATGTCGAGTGGCGACGCGAGCGCCTTCGAGATTGTCCTGGCCGACGTAGGGCAGGCCGGAGCCCGGCAGGTCGCGCATCGCCAGCGTCACCGGCAGTCCGGAGGCGGCGAGCGACTTGATGGCGGCGGCTTCCGTCCGGTCGGCCGCGCTGACGACGAGGCCGGCCACCGCCTGCTCGCGCAGGGCCTGGATGACGCGGGCCTGGCGCTCGCGGTCTTCGCCCGTGTTGACGAGGATCGGCAGGTAACCCGCCGCGAGGAACGCGTTTTCGAGCCCGACCGCGAGCTCGGCGAAGAACGGGTTCACGATGTCCGAGACGACCACGCCCACGACGTTGGATCGCGCGCGGCGCAGGTTGGCCGCGCCGCGGTTGTAGACGTAGCCGAGCTCGCGCATCGCGTCGCGCACGCGCTCGGCCGTCTGCTGCCGGGCCAGCGGGGAGTTCCGCAGGACCAGCGACACCGTCGATTTCGATACGCCCGCGCGGGCGGCGATGTCGACGATGGTCGCGCGCGCGCGCCGCGTGTCCCGCATGCCTCCGACCGTCCCCTTCCCGATCGCGCCGGTTGACCCCGCGCGCGCGGCGTCGCCGCCGCTTGAACCGTTCCAAACTAAGGCGACGGGCGAAAGCGTCAAGTGCGCCCGGCCCGCGGCTTCCCCGCTATCCCCGCGGCCAGGGCGTCTCGGGCACCGGCGTCAACGGGCCACGACCCTCCGCCCAGGCGTCGAGGTTGGCGATTACGAGCTTCGCCATCGCCTCGCGGGTGGCGTGCGAGGCCGAGGCGACGTGAGGCAGCAGCATGACGTTGTCGAGCGCGAGCAAGGCTTCCGGCACGTCGGGCTCGTGGGCGAACACGTCGAGGCCGGCGGCGAGGATCGCGCCCGTCGCCAGCGCCTCGACCAGCGCCGGCTCGTCGACCGACGAGCCGCGACCGACGTTGACGAACACGCCATCGGGCCCCAGCGCCTTGAACACGTCCTCGTTCACGATGCCCTTGGTCGCGGCGCCGCCGGGCATGACCGCGCACAGCACGTCGCAGGCGGCCGCCAGCGCGACCGGCGTCGGGTGATAAGGATAGGCGACGCCTTCCACGGGGCGGCGGTTGCAATAGGCGATCATCAGTCCGTGGGCCTCCGCGCGCCGGGCGATCGCCTTGCCGATGCGACCGAAGCCGAGGATGCCCAGCGTGCGCCCGCGCAGGCTGGCGGTGAGCGGGAACGGGCCGACGGACTTCCACTTGCCGGCGCGCAGCCAGCGCTCGGCCGCGGGCAGCCGCCGCGTCGCGCCCAGCATCAGCGCCATCGCGGTGTCGGCGACCTCCTCGTCGAGCACGCCGGGCGTATGCGTGACCACGATCCCGCGCCGCGCGGCGGCCTTGGCGTCGACGTGGTCGTAACCCACCCCGAAGCTCGACACGATCTCGAGCTTGGGCAGGCGCGCGAACAGCGCATCGTCGATCGCGCCATGGCCGCCGCCGGCCGCGATCGCTTCCACGCGCGGGGCGACCGCGGCGAGCGCCGCCTCGCGCTCCGCCGCCGGCGTCTCCCACAGCTTCACGAGGTCGTGCCGCGCGCCCAGCTCTTCGGTGACGATCGCCATCGGCGCCGTCATCGCCAGCACCTTCATCCGACGCGCCATGACCGCTCCCCATTCGCCGGCGCCGCGCCGGGATCGACGCGCATCTTTCACGGACGACGAGGGATCGGCAAGCGGCGGCGACCCGCGCGCCCTCCGCGCACTTGACGCGGGTCGCCGCGCCCGGGCACTCGTGGCGCGTCGGAAGCCCTTCGCCTCGGGAACCTTGGCGGGCTTCGGACCGCCGGGAGCCAAGCCATGTCGAACGAAGCGCGCGTCGGGTTCGTGGGGCTCGGCTTCATGGGGCGCGGCATGGCCGCGTGCATCCTGGCGGCGGGCCATCCGCTCGCGGTGACGGGGCGCCGCAATCGCGCGCCGGTGGAGGGGCTGCTCGCCAAGGGCGCGCGCGAGGTGGCCGACGCCGCGACGCTGGCGCGCGAGAGCGACGTCGTCGTGCTCTGCGTCACCGGTTCGCCGCAGGTCGAGGATGTCGCCCGCGGCGACCGCGGCCTGCTCGCCGGCGCGCGCGCCGGCCTGACGATCGTCGATTGCACGACCGCCGATCCGACCTCGACCGAGCGCCTCGCCGCGGAATTCGCAGCGCGCGGCGCGCATTTCGTCGACGCGCCGCTCGGCGGCACGCCCGCGCAAGCGGAGACAGGCGCGCTCTCCGCGATGGTGGGGGCGACCGACGAGGGCTTCGCGGCGGCCGCGCCGGTGATCGGGCGCTTCGCCGCCAAGATCGAGCGCATCGGCCCGCCCGGCGCCGGGCACCGCATGAAGCTCCTCAACAATTTCCTGTCGCTCGGCTATGCGGCGATCTACTCGGAGGCGCTGGCGCTGGCGGCGAAATCGGGCATCGCGCCGGAGACGTTCGACCGCGCGATCCGCGGCGGACGGATGGATTGCGGCTTCTACCGCACGTTCTTCGATTACGTCGTGGGCGGAAATCCGGAGGCGCACAAGTTCACCATCGCCAACGCCTACAAGGACCTGCGCTATCTCGCCGCGATGGCCGACGCGGCGGGCGTCGCCAATCCGGTCGGCACGGCGGCGAAAAATTCGTTCGCGCTCGCGGTCGGCCTCGGCAAGGCGGAACGATACGTGCCGACGCTGTCGGACGTCGTGGCGGAGGCCAATGGCGCGAAGCTGCGCTGAAGGCGCCGCCCGCTCAGAGCAGCGAGCCTTGGTCGGCCTTCGACTTGGAGGCGGGCGCGGCGCGTGACTTCGCGGCCGGCGGCGGCGGCGAGGTCTCGCCCCGCGCGGCAAGCGCGCCGTCGGAGAATTCGATCCCGAGCGCCGCGCCCGCCGCGACGCCGGCCGCCGCGCGGAGCGGCCGGCCGTTCGCGTCGCGCACCAGCGCATAGCCGCGCGCCAGCGTGCCGCGATGGCCGAGCGAATTCAACGCGCGTCCGAGCGCCTGCACGCGCAGGCGTCGGTCGGCGACCAGCCGCGCCGCCGCAGCGCGGAGCCGCGAGCCGGCTGCGACGGCTGCTTCGCCGCGTAGCGCGAGATCGCGCGTGCGGGCGCGTGCGAGCGCGGTCAGCCTGCCGTCGATCGCCTGCAATCCGTTGCGGCGGGCCGTGCGCGCGGCGTCGCGCGCATGGACGAGGGTCAGGCCCGCGCGGTCGAGCCGGCGACGGCGTTCGGCCAGCCGCGCGGCCGGCGATTGGCCCGCGAGCCGGCGCGACAGGGTTTCGAGCGCGACGCGCCGGCGGTCGAGCCCGGCGCGCGCGTCGCCCGCGAGCCGGCCGCCCGCATGGT
>JAGWKJ010000368.1 GCA_028865375.1 Hyphomicrobiales bacterium
CGGTCTCGCCAAGAAAGGCGAGAACTGGACGTTCGACAACCTGAACCTCTGGCTCGAAGCGCCGGCGACCTACGTTCCCGGCACCAAGATGGGCTATGCGGGCGAGAAGAACGACCAGAAGCGAGCCGACCTGATCGCCTATCTGGCGACCTTGGCCGACACGCCGGTACCGATGCCCAAGCCCTGAGGGCGCGCGCGCCCGTTCCTCAAATGAAGGCGAGCTTGGCGTGCAGGGCCTGCGCGAGATGCGCCTGCGCGTCCGGCGTATAGGCCTGCGCCGATCCCGCGCCCCACACAGGCGCCGGCCAGGCGAGATCGGTGGCGAAACGCGAGATCACGTGGACGTGCAATTGCGGCACGCGATTGCCCAACGCAGCGACGTTGAGCTTTTCGGCCTCGGTGACCTCGCGCATCGCAAGGCTGACGGCGGCGATCTCCTCCATCAGTATCGAGCGTTCGGCCGCCGGCAGGTCGATGAACTCGCGCAGATCCGGTCGGCGCGGAACCAACACGAGCCACGGAAAGCGGGCGTCGTTCATCAGCCGCACGCGCGACAGCAGCAGGTCGCCGAGCGGGAGCGTGTCGGCTTCCAGTTGCGGATGCAATTCGAACGACATCGGGATCTCCGGCTCCGGCCAAGCCCGATGACGGGCGAAAACGGCGGTGGCATGGCGCATCACGGGCGGACTCCGTAGACTCCGGTCAGGATGTCGACGCTAAAGTTCGCCAGCTTGCCGATGCATGACGGTCCCGGACAGCGGGCCGCAAACGACAAGCTTTGGATTTTCATCGCGAATCGCCTGCGCGCCGCCGGCATCGCCGCGCCCGCCGCCTTGACGCGCGAGGTCGAACCCGCCGCGCTCGGCCGCTCGCCCGACCTGCTGTTCGCGCAAACCTGCGGCTTTCCGTTGATGGCGCAGGCGAAGGATCGGCCGGCGATCCTCGCTACGCCGCATTATGCGGCCGCCGGCTGCGCCGGGCCGTCTTATCGCAGCCTGCTAGTCTGCCGGGCCGGCAATGACAAACCAAGCCTGATCTATTTTCGCGGCCGCCGGCTCGCGCTCAACGCGCCCGACAGCCACAGCGGCATGAACGCGCTGCGGTTTCGTCTCGCGCGAATCGCGGGGGGCACGCCGTTCTTCGGCGAAGTCGTCATGACCGGAAGCCACGTCGCCAGCCTCGAAGCGGTCGCCGGGGGCCGTGCCGACATGACGAGCGTCGATTGCGTGACGTTCGCGAACGCGCGCGAGTCATGGCCCGACGTCGCGGGACGGTTGACCGTGTTCGACCTCACCGAACCCGCGCCCGGCCTGCCCTTCATCACCGCGGCGGCGACTCCGGCGCCGGTGCGCGACGCCTTGCAGGCGGCGCTCGACGACGCGATGGCCGCGCCCGAACTCGACGACGCGCGCAAGGCGCTGAAAATCGTCGGTCTGAGCCGGCTGACGGAGGCGGACTATTCTGTCATCCCCGCGCGGGCGACGATCGCGCGCGAACTCGGCTATCCAGAATTGCGCTGAGGTTCAGCGATCGTCCGGCGCAGTCAGCCATTTGGCGATCGACTTGGCTTCGTAGGCGGCGAGGCGGTCGATCAGACGGCCGCCGTCGGTCTCGACGATGGCGAGCGAGCGATGCGCCTCGCGCAGGAATCCGGCCTCGACCACGCCGTCGAGGAACGCCAGCAGCGGGCGATAGAATCCCGCGACGTCGAGCAGGCCGACCGGCTTGGCATGGTCGCCGAGCTGCGCCCACGTCCAGACTTCGAACAATTCCTCGAACGTGCCGATGCCGCCGGGCAGCGCGACGAAGGCGTCGGCCAGCTCCGCCATCGCCGCCTTGCGCGCGTGCATCGTCTCGACCACCCGCAGGTCGGCCAGCCCGCGATGGGCGACCTCGCGGCGCGCCAGCGCGCGCGGAATGATGCCGACCACCTCGGCGCCGCCCGCCAGCGCCGCGTCGGCGACGATGCCCATCAGCCCGACGGCGCCCCCGCCATAGACGAGGCCGAGCCCGCGCCGCGCGATCTCGCCGCCGAACGCGCGCGCGGCCTCCGCATGTCGCGGATCGCGGCCGGGGCTGGACCCGCAGAACACGCAGATGCGGCGGAGGGCGGAGGAGGAGGTCATGGGGCGGGGCTCGGGCAGGGAGCGTCGATCGTCGATTCGTCGCCGCGAACCTAAT
>JAGWKJ010000060.1 GCA_028865375.1 Hyphomicrobiales bacterium
ATCTGGAAACTAGATCGTTTTCGGGAAACTGGCCGGCGCAACGCCTCGACCAATGAAGCTCAAACGCTGCCTCTGACAGCCACTGTCAGGCTTGAGTGAGGGCAAAAAGGTGCGGCCGGGATGGTCCGCGCCTCAAAGCCGTCCGAACGGGAGAGCGCCCGCCGCAGGCGATGCGGATGGCGCGTTTCCGTTTTGCGCGCGGATACGCGATCTGCACCGATGTGCGGGCCGCGGAGCCGGCGCCGAAAGGCGCGACGACGAGACCGCGACGGCGACGCCGCGATGCAGAGACGATGCCGGGCCTCAAGGCCCAACAGTTCCGGCTCGACGAGCCAACCGAGGTAGCGAAGGCCAATGCCAACGATCAACCAGCTGATTGCCAATCCGCGGCACCCGCTGAAGTCGCGCAACAAGGTGCCGGCCCTGCAGGCATCGCCGCAGAAGCGCGGCGTCTGCACGCGCGTCTACACGACGACGCCGAAGAAGCCGAACTCGGCGCTGCGCAAGGTCGCCAAGGTGCGCCTGACCAACGGCTTCGAGGTCATCGGCTACATCCCCGGCGAAGGCCACAACCTGCAGGAACATTCCGTGGTGATGATCCGCGGCGGCCGCGTGAAGGACCTTCCCGGCGTGCGCTACCACATCCTGCGCGGCGTCCTCGACACCCAGGGCGTCAAGGACCGCAAGCAGCGCCGTTCGAAATACGGCGCGAAGCGCCCCAAGTAATCCCGGAGACGAACAGCCATGTCCCGCCGCCGCAAGGCCGACCGCCGCGAGATCGTCCCGGACCCCAAGTTCGGCGACCTCGTCGTCACCAAGTTCATGCATTCCGTCATGTACGACGGGAAGAAGTCGGCCGCCGAGACGATCGTCTACGACGCGCTCGACCTCGTGCAGACCCGCGCCAAGCAGGATCCGCTGCAGACCTTCCGCCAGGCGCTCGACAACGTCGCGCCCTCGGTCGAGGTCCGTTCGCGTCGCGTCGGCGGCGCGACCTACCAGGTCCCCGTCGAGGTGCGCCCCGAGCGCCGCCAGGCGCTGGCGATCCGCTGGCTGATCTCGGCCGCGCGCGACCGCAACGACAAGACCATGGTCGACCGCCTGACGGCGGAGCTGCTCGACGCGGCCAACAACCGCGGCGCCGCGGTCAAGAAGCGCGAAGACACGCACCGGATGGCGGAAGCCAACCGCGCCTTCTCGCATTACCGCTGGTAAACGGCCTCCGGACGCCCAAGGAAACTCCCATGGCCCGCACTCATCGGATAGAGGACTACCGCAACTTCGGCATCATGGCCCACATCGACGCGGGCAAGACGACGACGACCGAGCGGATCCTCTATTACTCCGGCAAGTCCCACAAGATCGGCGAAGTCCACGACGGCGCCGCCACGATGGACTGGATGGAGCAGGAGCAGGAGCGCGGCATCACCATCACGTCGGCGGCGACGACGACGTTCTGGAACGGCAAGCGCCTCAACATCATCGACACGCCCGGCCACGTCGACTTCACCATCGAGGTCGAGCGCAGCTTGCGCGTGCTCGACGGCTGCGTGTGCGTGCTCGACGGCAACCAGGGCGTGGAGCCGCAGACGGAGACCGTCTGGCGCCAGGCCGACCGCTACGACGTGCCCCGCATCGTGTTCGTCAACAAGATGGACAAGGTCGGCGCCGACTTCGACAAGTGCGTCACCGAGATCAAGACCAAGGTCGGCGGCCGCCCGGTGTGCGTGCAGCTCCCGATCGGTTCCGAGCAGAACTTCAAGGGCGTGATCGACCTGATCCGCATGAAGGCGGTCGTCTGGGAGGACGAGGGCCTCGGCGCGAAGTTCCACGACGAAGATATTCCCGCCGACCTGTTGGCGAGGGCCCAAGAGGCGCGCCTCGCGATGATCGAGGCCGCCGTCGAGATGGACGACGAGGCGATGGCCGCCTACCTCGACGGCAAGGAGCCGGACGAGGCGACGCTCAAGCGCATGATCCGCACGGCGGTGCGCCGCATCGCCTTCGTGCCGGTGTTCTGCGGCTCCGCGTTCAAGAACAAGGGCGTGCAGCCGCTGCTCGACGCGGTGGTGGACTTCCTGCCCTCGCCGGTCGACCGCGACGCGGTCAAGGGCGTCGACATGGACACCGGCGCCGAGCTCGACCGCAGGCCGTCGGACGACGAGCCGCTGTCCGTGCTGGCGTTCAAGATCATGGACGACCCGTTCGTCGGCACGATCACGTTCTGCCGCGTCTATTCGGGCAAGCTCGAGTCGGGCACCACGCTGCTCAACTCGACCAAGGACAAGAAGGAGCGCGTCGGCCGCATGCTCCTGATGCACGCGAACAACCGCGAGGACATCAAGGAAGCCTGGGCCGGCGACATCGTCGCGCTGGCGGGCCTCAAGGAGACGCGCACCGGCGACACGATCTGCGACCCGGCCAAGCCCGTCATCCTCGAGAAGATGGAGTTCCCGGACCCCGTCATCGAGATCGCCATCGAGCCGAAGTCGAAGGCCGACCAGGAGAAGCTCGGCGTCGCGCTGGCCAAGCTCGCGGCCGAGGATCCCTCGTTCCGCGTCTCGACCGACCAGGAGAGCGGCCAGACCATCCTCAAGGGGATGGGCGAGCTGCACCTCGACATCAAGGTCGACATCCTGCGCCGCACCTACAAGGTGGACGCCAACATCGGCGCCCCGCAGGTCGCCTACCGCGAGAAGCTGACGCGCCGCGTCGAGCAGGACTACACGCACAAGAAGCAGACCGGCGGCACGGGCCAGTTCGCGCGCGTGAAGATCGTGTTCGAGCCGGCCGAGGCCGGCGCGGGCGCCTCGTTCGAATCCAAGATCGTCGGCGGCTCGGTGCCGAAGGAATTCGTGCCGGGCGTCGAGAAGGGCGTCAACAGCGTGATGGGCGCGGGCATCCTCGCCGGGTTCCCGATCGTCGACGTCAAGGCCACGCTGGTGGACGGCGCGTACCACGACGTGGACTCCTCGGTGCTGGCGTTCGAGATCGCCTCCCGCGCGTGTTTCCGCGAAGCGCTGCAGAAGGGCGGCTGCGTGCTGCTCGAGCCGGTGATGAAGGTCGAGGTCGTCACGCCCGAGGAATACACGGGCACGGTGATCGGCGACCTCAACTCGCGGCGCGGCCAGATCATGGGCCAGGACATGCGGGGCAACGCCAACGTCGTGAACTCGATGGTGCCGCTCGCCAACATGTTCGGCTACGTCAACGATCTGCGGTCGAAGACGCAGGGTCGCGCGTCCTACACGATGCAGTTCGACCACTACGAGCAGGTGCCTTCGAACGTCGCGACGGAAATCCAGGCGAAATACAAGTGACGGCCGCGCCCGCGCGCGACCCCGAACCCGGAATTTGGTGAAGGAACGGATCCATGGCCAAGGAAAAATTCAACCGCAGCAAGCCGCACTGCAACATCGGCACGATCGGCCACGTCGACCACGGCAAGACGTCGTTGACGGCGGCGATCACCAAGGTGCTGGCCGAGACCGGCGGCGCGACCTTCACGGCCTACGACCAGATCGACAAGGCCCCCGAGGAGAAGGCGCGCGGCATCACGATCTCGACGGCGCACGTCGAATACGAGACCAAGAACCGCCACTACGCGCACGTCGACTGCCCCGGGCACGCCGACTACGTTAAGAACATGATCACCGGCGCGGCGCAGATGGACGGCGCGATCCTGGTCGTGTCGGCCGCCGACGGCCCGATGCCCCAGACGCGCGAACACATCCTGCTCGCCCGCCAGGTCGGCGTGCCGGCGCTGGTCGTGTTCATGAACAAGGTCGACATGGTCGACGATCCCGAACTGCTCGACCTCGTCGAGCTCGAGGTCCGCGAGCTGCTGTCGAAATACGAGTTCCCCGGCGACAAGATCCCGATCGTGAAGGGCTCCGCCCTGTGCGCGCTCGAGAACCGCGACCCCGAGAAGGGCCATGACGCGGTGCTGAAGCTGATGGACGCGGTCGACGCATACATCCCGCAGCCCGAGCGCCCGAAGGACCAGCCGTTCCTGATGCCGGTCGAGGACGTGTTCTCGATCTCGGGCCGCGGCACGGTCGTCACCGGCCGCATCGAGCGCGGCGTGGTCAAGGTCGGCGAGGAAATCGAGATCGTCGGCATCCGCGACACCCAGAAGACCACGGTCACGGGCGTCGAGATGTTCCGCAAGCTGCTCGACCAGGGCGAGGCGGGCGACAACGTCGGCTGCCTGCTGCGCGGCACCAAGCGCGAGGACGTCGAGCGCGGCCAGGTGCTGTGCAAGCCCGGCTCCGTGAAGCCGCACAAGAAGTTCAAGGCCGAGGCCTACATCCTCACCAAGGACGAGGGCGGCCGCCACACGCCGTTCTTCGGCAACTACCGCCCGCAGTTCTACTTCCGCACCACCGACGTGACCGGCATCGTCAAGCTGCCGGAAGGCACCGAGATGGTGATGCCCGGCGACAACGTCTCGATCGAGGTCGAGCTGATCGTCCCGATCGCGATGGAGGAGAAGCTGCGCTTCGCCATCCGCGAGGGCGGCCGCACGGTCGGCTCGGGCGTCGTGGCGAGCATCATCGAGTGACGCATTCCGGCGCGGGGCTAAGGCCCCGCGCCGCCTCCTCCCGCGCATCGGGCGCGGGAGCGACGGGGAACCCCAAATGAACGCGCAAAACATCCGCATCCGCCTCAGGGCGTTCGACCACCGCGTGCTCGACGCCTCGACGAAGGAAATCGTCTCGACGGCGAAGCGCACCGGCGCGCGCGTGCGCGGGCCCATCCCGCTGCCCACGCGCATCGAGAAGTTCACGGTCAACCGCTCGCCGCACGTCGACAAGAAGTCGCGCGAGCAGTTCGAGATGCGCACGCACAAGCGGGTGCTCGACATCGTCGACCCGACGCCCCAGACGGTGGACGCGCTGATGAAGCTCGACCTCGCCGCCGGCGTCGACGTCGAGATCAAGCTCTGAGGACCCGCGGCGGCCCGCTCGGGCCTGCCCGAAGGAACGGAAACATGCGGTCAGGGATCATCGCACAAAAGGTCGGCATGACCCGCGTCTTCACCGACGCGGGCGACCACGTGCCCGTCACCGTGCTCAGGCTCGACGGCTGCCAAGTCGTCGCGCACCGCACGATGGAGAAGAACGGCTACGTCGCGCTCCAGCTCGGGCTGGGCCGGGCCAAGCCCGCCAACGTCGGCAAGGCCGAGCGCGAGCGCTTCGCGCGCGCCAAGGTCGAGCCCAAGCGGGAGATCGCCGAGTTCCGCGTCGCCGCCGAGGAGATGATCCCGGTCGGCGCCGAGATCACGGCCGACCATTTCGTGGCGGGCCAGTTCGTCGACGTCACCGGCATCTCGACCGGCAAGGGCTTCGCCGGCCCGATGAAGCGCTGGAACTTCGGCGGCCTGCGCGCCACCCACGGCGTGTCGATCTCGCACCGTTCGCACGGTTCGACCGGCGGCCGGCAGGATCCCGGCAAGACCTTCAAGAACAAGAAGATGGCCGGCCACATGGGCGTCGAGCGGGTGACCACGCTCAACCTGCGCGTCGTCTCCACCGACGTCGCGCGCGGCCTGCTGCTGGTCGAAGGCGCCGTTCCCGGCGTGTCGGGCGGCACCGTGCGCGTCCGCGACGCGGTCAAGAAGGCGCTCCCCAAGGACGCCCCGCGCCCCGGCAAGTTCCGCGCCCCCGCGGCCCCGGCCGAAGCGGCCCCCGTAGCGGCCAAGGAGGCCTGAGCCGATGAAGCTCGACGTCCACACGTTCGAAGGCGCCGCGGGCGGCTCGATCGACCTGCCCGACGCGGTGTTCGGCCTCGAGCCGCGCGCCGACATCCTGGCGCGCATGGTGCGCTGGCAGCTCGCCAAGCGCCAGGCCGGCACGCACCAGACCAAGGGTCGCGCCGACATCTGGCGCACCGGCAAGAAGCTGTACAAGCAAAAGGGCACCGGCGGCGCCCGCCACGGCTCGGCGCGCGTGCCGCAGTTCCGCGGCGGCGGACGGGCGATGGGCCCGGTCGTGCGCAGCCACGCCCACGACCTGCCCAAGAAGGTGCGCGCGCTGGCGCTGCGCCACGCGCTGTCTTCGAAGGCGCGCGAAGGCGGCCTGCTGGTGTTCGACCGCGCCATCGTGGAGGGCGGCAAGACGAAGGCGCTGGTCGCCGCGTTCGAGCGCCATGGACTGGCCAACGCGCTGATCGTGGACGGGGCGGCGCTCGACGCCGGCTTCGCCCGCGCGGCGCGCAACGTGCCCAACGTCGACGTGCTGCCGGTCGCCGGCATCAACGTCTACGACATCCTGCGCCGCGGAAAGCTCGTGCTGACCCGCGCCGCCGTCGAAGCGCTGGAGGCGCGGTTCAAATGAGCGTCAACGCGCGCGACTACGACGTGATCGTCGCCCCGGTCATCACCGAGAAGGCGACGGCCGCGAGCGAGCACGGCCAGGTGGTCTTCAAGGTCCGCAAGGACGCCACCAAGCCGCAGGTCAAGGCCGCCGTCGAGCGGCTGTTCGGCGTCAAGGTGACGGCCGTCAACACCCTCGTCCGCAAGGGCAAGGCGAAGACGTTCCGCGGGGTCCGCGGCCGCCAGAAGGACCTGAAGAAAGCCGTCGTGACCCTCGCCCCGGGCGAGAAGATCGACGTCACGACGGGCCTCTGAGCGGGATCGGGGAAGCGACAGATGGCTCTCAAGACTTACAAGCCCGCGACGCCCGGCCTCCGGCAGCTCGTCGCGATCGACCGCTCGGGGCTCCACAAGGGCGCGCCGGTCAAGAAGCTCACGGTCGGCAAGTCCGAGAAGGGCGGCCGCAACAACACGGGCCGCACCACCGTCCGCTTCCGCGGCGGCGGGCACAAGCAGACCTATCGCATCGTCGACTTCAAGCGCCGCAAGCTCGACGTGTCGGCCAAGGTCGAACGGCTCGAATACGACCCCAACCGCACCGCGTTCATCGCGCTGGTGAGCTATCCCGACGGCGAGCAGGCCTACATCCTGGCCCCGCAGCGCCTCGCGCCCGGCGATTCGGTGGTGGCCGGCGAGCAGGTGGACGTGAAGCCCGGCAACGCGATGCCGCTGGCCAACGTGCCGGTCGGCACTATCGTGCACAACGTCGAGATGAAGGTCGGCAAGGGCGGCTCGCTGGCGCGCTCGGCCGGTTCCTACGCGCAGGTCGTGGGCCGCGACGCGGGCTACGTCATCCTGCGCCTGAACTCGGGCGAACAACGCCTCGTGCTCGGCCGCTGCTTCGCCACCATCGGCGCGGTGTCGAACCCCGACCACATGAACACCAAGATCGGCAAGGCGGGTCGCAGCCGTTGGCTCGGGCGCCGTCCGCACAACCGCGGCGTGACCATGAACCCGGTCGACCATCCGCACGGCGGCGGCGAAGGCCGCACGTCGGGCGGCCGGCACCCGGTGTCGCCGTGGGGCAAGCCCACCAAGGGCAAGAAGACCCGGTCGAACAAGTCGACCGCGAAGTTCATCGTGTCCTCGCGGCACGCGAAGAAGAAGGGCTGACCATGGCGCGCTCGATCTGGAAGGGCCCGTTCGTCGACGGCTACCTGCTCGCGAAGGCCGACGCCTCGCGGACGTCGGGCCGTTCCGACGTCATCAAGACGTGGAGCCGCCGCTCGACCATCCTGCCGCAGTTCGTCGGCCTGACGTTCGGCGTGCACAACGGCCGCAAGCACGTGCCGGTGACGGTGACGGAAGAGATGATCGGCCACCGCCTCGGCGAGTTCTCGCCGACGCGCACGTTCCACGGGCACTCCGCGGACAAGAAGGCGAAGAAGGCGTAAACGATGTCCAAGCCCGCCAATCCCCGCCGCGAGGCGGACAACGAGGCCAAGGCCGTCGCGCGCATGCTGCGCGTCAGCCCGCAGAAGCTCAACCTCGTCGCGCAGATGATCCGCGGCAAGAAGGTCGAGGCCGCGCTGGCCGACCTCGAGTTCTCGCGCAAGCGCATCGCCACCGAGGTCCGCAAGGCCCTGCAGAGCGCGGTCGCCAACGCCGAGAACAACCACGGGCTTGACGTCGACGACCTCGTCGTCGCGCAGGCCTTCGTGGGCAAGGCGCTGGTGATGAAGCGTTACGAGCCGCGCGCGCGCGGCCGCGGCGGGCGGGTCGAGAAGCCGTTCGCCAACCTGACCATCGTCGTCCGCGAGCGTCCGGCGAAGGCCGACGCGGCGGCGGCCTGAGGAGCGACCATGGGACAGAAGATCAACCCGATCGGCCTGCGCCTCGGCGTCAACCGCACCTGGGACTCGCGCTGGTTCGCCCGCAAGGGCGAATACGCCAAGCTCCTGCACGAGGACATGAAGATCCGCGAGGTGCTGACCTCGAGCCTCAAGCAGGCCGCGGTCTCCAAGATCGTGATCGAGCGCCCGCACAAGAAGTGCCGGGTGACGATCCAGTCGGCCCGCCCCGGCGTCGTGATCGGCAAGAAGGGCGCGGACATCGACAAGGTCCGCAAGCTCGTCCAGAAGATCACCGATTCCGAGGTGGTCATCAACATCGTCGAGGTGCGCAAGCCCGAGACCGACGCGACGCTGGTGGCCGACTCGATCGCCCAGCAGCTCGAGCGCCGCGTGGCGTTCCGGCGCGCGATGAAGCGCGCGGTGCAGTCGGCGATGCGGCTGGGCGCCCAGGGCATCCGCATCAACTGCTCGGGCCGTCTCGGCGGCGCCGAGATCGCCCGCCTCGAATGGTACCGCGAGGGCCGCGTGCCCCTGCACACGCTGCGCGCGGACGTCGATTACGGCGTCGCCACGGCGCACACGGCCTACGGCACGTGCGGCGTGAAGGTCTGGATCTTCAAGGGCGAGATCCTCGAGCACGACCCGATGGCGCAGGACAAGCGCTTCGCCGAACAGGATCACGGCCCGTCGGGCGGCCGTCCGCGCCGCGAACGCGAGCCGCGCGAAGGCCGCGGCCGCGGCGACCGCGACGCGGCCTGATCGCACCGACAAGGAAGGAACGGCGGTCTCGCCATGCTGCAACCCAAGCGCACCAAATTCCGGAAGGCCTTCAAGGGCCGCATCCACGGCGCCGCCAAGGGCGGATTCGAGCTCAACTTCGGCCGATTCGGCCTGAAGGCGGTGGAGCCCGAGCGCGTCACCGCGCGCCAGATCGAGGCCGCGCGCCGCGCGATGACGCGCCACATGAAGCGCGCCGGCCGCGTCTGGATCCGCATCTTCCCGGACGTGCCGGTGTCCAAGAAGCCGATCGAGGTCCGCATGGGCAAGGGCAAGGGCGCGCCCGAGCTCTGGATCGCGCGCGTGGCGCCGGGCCGCATCCTGTTCGAGATCGACGGCGTGCCCACGGCCGTCGCGCGCGAGGCGATGGACCTCGCCGCGGCGAAGCTGCCGATCAAGACGCGCTTCATCGAACGCATCGCGGAATGAGGACGACATGAAGACCGGATCCCGCCTCGCGGACATGAGGGCGATGACGCCCGAGCAGCTCGACGACGAGGTGCTCAAGCTCAAGAAGGAGCGGTTCAACCTGCGCTTCCAGCAGGCGACGGGCCAGCTCTCCGACGCGGCGCGCGTGCGCGTCGTGCGCCGCGACGTCGCGCGCGCCAAGACGGTCGCCGCGCAGAAGCGCGCGCACGCGCAGAAGAAGGATTGAGGCCGTGCCGAAGCGCATTCTCCAGGGCGTCGTGGTGAGCGACAAGCAGGCCAAGACCGTGGTCGTGAAGGTCGAGCGGCGGTTCACGCATCCGCTGCTCAAGAAGACCGTCCGCCGCACCAAGAACTACCACGCGCACGTCGAGGGCCAGGGCCCGAAGGTGGGCGAGGCGGTGACGATCGAGGAGACGCGGCCGATCTCGCGCCTCAAGCGCTGGCGGGTCCTCCCGCCCGCGGCGGCGCAAGCCTGAGTTTTGACGCGCCGGCCCGCGAGGGCGGCGCAGCAGGGGTCCAGAAGCCATGATCCAGATGCAGACGAACCTCGACGTCGCCGACAATTCCGGCGCGCGCCGGGTGATGTGCATCAAGGTGCTCGGCGGCTCGAAGCGCAAATACGCTTCGGTCGGCGACGTCATCGTCGTCTCCGTGAAGGAGGCGATCCCGCGCGGCAAGGTGAAGAAGGGCGACGTCATGAAGGCGGTCGTCGTGCGCACCGCCAAGGACATCCGCCGCGCCGACGGCTCGGTGATCCGCTTCGACGCCAACGCGGCGGTGCTGATCAACGCGCAGAAGGAGCCGGTGGGCACCCGCATCTTCGGGCCGGTCCCGCGCGAGCTGCGCGCGAAGAACCACATGAAGATCATCTCTCTCGCCCCCGAGGTGCTGTGATGGCGGCCAAGATCAAGAAGGGCGACAAGGTCGTCGTGCTCGCCGGCCGCGACCGCGGCAAGGAGGGCGTGGTGTCGATGGTCGACCCCGCCTCCGGCCGCGCGAAGGTGTCGGGCGTCCAGCTCGTGCGCCGCCACCGCCGCCAGACCGCGAACTCGGAGGCCGGCATCGTCTCGATGGAGGCGCCGATCGACCTGTCGAACCTCGCGGTGAAGGATCCCAAGACCGGCAAGCCGACCCGCGTCGGCTTCAAGACGCTCGACGACGGCCGCAAGG
>JAGWKJ010000061.1 GCA_028865375.1 Hyphomicrobiales bacterium
ACTGACCGCGTTCACGCGTGCGCGCGGGCCCCGGCGCGCGGCGCGGCGGGCGGCGGGAGCGCCGATTTCGCGGGCGGCGGGAGCGCCGGCGCTTCCGGCAGGCGCAGCGTGACCCGCAATCCGGGCGCCGCATCCGACAGCGAGAGCGCGCCCCCGTGCAGGCGCGCCACGGCGGCGGCGAGCGAAAGCCCGAGGCCGGACCCGCTCTTGGTGCGCGATTCCTCGAGCCGCACGAAGCGCCGCAGCACCCGCTCGCGGTCCTGTTCGGCCACGCCGGGGCCGCGGTCGGCGACGTCGATCTCGACCGAACCGCCCGAACGGCGGACGGCGAGCGTGACGAGCTTCTCCCCGCCGGCCGAGGCGCCGTATTTCAACGCGTTCTCGACGAGGTTCGACAGGACCTGCCCGACGAGCTCGCGGTTGGCCGTCACCGGGGCGAGCGCGGACGCGTCGACCGCCATGCGGAAGCCCGCCTCCTCGGCGGCCGGCTCGTAGAGCTCGGCGACCGAGCGCACGACTTCGGCCGCGTCGAACGGCGCCATGCCCACGCCCGCCGCGCCGACCTCGGCGCGCGCGATCAGCAGCAGCGCGTCGAACACGCGGATCAGGCCCTCGGATTCCTCGATCACCTTGGCCAGCGCCTCGCGCGCGGCCGGGTCGCCCTCCGCGCCGCGCATGGCCGCCTCGGCGCGGTTGCGCAGGCGCGTGAGGGGCGTGCGCAGGTCGTGGGCGATGTCGTCGGAAACCTCCTTCAGCCCCGCCATCAGTTCGCCGATGCGTTCGATCATGGCGTTGAGGTTGGCGGCGAGGCGGTCGAACTCGTCGCCGCTGCCCGACACCGGCAGGCGCGCGTCGAGGTCGCCGTGCATGATGGCGCGCGCGCGGTCGTTCATGGCGTCGACGCGGCGCAGCACGCGGCTCGACACGAAGAAGCCGCCCACCGCGCCGATCGCCGCGAGATAGAACAGCGACGTGAACAGCGCGCGGGCGACGACGTTGCGCAGCGCCTCGCGCTCCTCGAGGTCGCGGCCCACCAGCAGGCGGAAGCCGCCGTCGAGCGCGAAGATGCGCGCCAGCGCGTGGTGAAGGCGGGCGGGGTCGCCGACGCGTCGGTAGGCGATCTCCACCACGCGCGGGGACGACAGCACGTCGGGCGGCAGCGCGGCGACGTTGCCCGACAGCCGCTCGCCGGCGAAATCGGTGAGGAGGTAGAGCGCCGCGCCCGGCTCGCCGGTGCGCCGGTCGATCGTGCGCGCCAGCGCGTCGATGCCGCCCTGCGCGTATTGGTCGGACAGGCCCTTGATCTCGGCGTCGATCGTCTCGGCCATCTGCCGGTCCATCAGCGTCTTGGCGCTGTAGGCGACGTTGGCGAGCACGAGCGCGGCGCCGACCGCGCTGAAGGCGAAGAAGGCGAGCGCCAGCTTGAAGACCGTGGTGCGGAAGAGCTTCGCCTGCACGGCCATGGCGTCAGTCCGCGCCTTCGCGGACCATGTAGCCGACGCCGCGGATCGTGTGCAGCAGCGGCGCGTCGAAGCCCTTGTCGATCTTGGCGCGCAGCCGGCTGACGTGGACGTCGATGACGTTGGTCTGGGGGTCGAAATGGTAGTCCCAGACGTTCTCGAGCAGCATCGTGCGCGTCACCACCTTGCCGGCGTTGCGCATCAGGAACTCGAGCAGGCGGAACTCGCGCGGTTGCAGGCCGACCTCCTCGCCGCCGCGCGTCACGCGATGGCTGAGCCGGTCGAGCTCGAGGTCGCCGACGCGGTAGCGGGTCTCCTCGCCGTCGCGCCGCCCGCCGCGGCGGGCGAGGATCTCGACGCGCGCGAGCAATTCGGAGAAGGCGTAGGGCTTGGCGAGGTAGTCGTCGCCGCCGGCCCGCAGGCCCTTGACGCGGTCGTCGACCTGGCCCAGCGCGGACAGGATCAGGGCCGGCGTCGTCACGCCCTGCGCGCGCAGCGAGCCGATCACGGAGAGGCCGTCCATGCGCGGCAGCATGCGGTCGACGACGAACACGTCGTGTCCGCCGTCGCGCGCCATCGCGTAGCCGTCGATGCCGTCCGCCGCGCAATCGACGCCGTGGCCGGCCTCGCGGAGCGCCTTGGCGAGATAGGCCGCCGCTTCCGCGTCGTCCTCGATGAGCAGGATCCGCATCGTTTCCATATAGCGCGCCCCCACGCTCATGGGCAGGCGGGCCGCCGGGGCGGCCCGCCCGAGGGTCGAACGCTCAGCCCGCCGCCAGCGCGAGCGCAACGAAGTGCAACGTTCCCGCGCTGTCGACGCGCAGCAGCACCGCCTTGCGGCCTTCCTTCTTGGCCGCGTCGATGGCCGCCGTCAGGTCGGTGGCCGCCTTCACGGGCTTCCCGTTGGCGTCGAGGATCACGTCGCCGTCCTTCAGGCCGGCGGCCGCCGCCGCGCCGGAGGGATCGACGCCGCCCGTCACGACGCCCGGCTTGCCGTCGGGCGAGGGCTCGACCTTCATGCCGAACTTGTCGAGCGAGACGGCGGCGGCCGCGGGCGCCGCCTTGGTCGCCGCGTCGCCGGCCGAAGCGAACGTGTTGGGCAGCGTGCCGAGCTTCAGCTTGAAGTCCATCGGCTTGCCGTCGCGCATCACGGAGACGTCGGCTTCCTTGTCGGGGCCGAGCGCCGCCACGCGGCGGGCGAGGTCCGAGGGGCCGGGCACCGGCTGGCCGTCGAGCGAGACGATGACGTCGCCCGCCTTGATGCCCGCCGCCAGCGCGGGCGAACCCGCCTGCACGTCGGCCACCAGCGCGCCGCCGGTCGACTTGAGGCCGAGGCCGTCGGCGATGTCCTGCGACACCGGCTGGATCTGCACGCCGATCCATCCGCGCGTGACGCGATGGGCCGGCGACTTCAGCTGCGCCACGACGCTCTGCACGACGTCGCCGGAGATGGCGAAGCCGATGCCCACCGACCCGCCCGAGGGCGAGAAGATCGCGGTGTTGACGCCCACCACGTGGCCGTTGCCGTTGAACGTCGGCCCGCCGGAATTGCCGCGGTTCACCGGCGCGTCGATCTGCAGGAAGTTGTCGTACGGGCCCGAGCCGATGTCGCGGCCGCGCGCCGAGACGATGCCCGCCGTCACCGTGCCGCCGAGGCCGAACGGGTTGCCGACCGCGATCACCCAATCGCCGACGCGCGGCACGTGCTTGGCGAAATCGACGAAGGGATGCGTCTGGCCGTCGTCGACCTTGAGCAGCGCGAGGTCGGACTTCGGGTCGGTGCCGATCACCTTGGCCGGGATGGTCTTGCCCTCGGCGGTGACGATCTTCACGTCCTTCTCGTTTTCGACGACGTGGTTGTTGGTGACGATGTAGCCGTCGGGCGAGATGAAGAAGCCCGAGCCTTGCGCCATCGTGACCTGGGGCCGCGACGGACCGAAGTGGAACTGGCCGTCGCCGAATTGGTGGAAGAACTTGTCCATCGGCGAACCCGGCGGGAACGGCGAACCGCCCTTGAAGTCGCGGCCGCCGCCGCGATGGCCGCCCTGCCCGCCCCCGTCGCCCTGCGAGCCGGCATTGCCGCCGCCCTCGACCATGCGCACCTTGACCGAGACCACCGCGTTCTTCACGCGATCCACGACGTCGGCGAAGGACGCCGGCCCGCCCGAGACGGGCGCCGTCGCGGCTTCGGTGGCCGCGCGCGCGGGCGCGGGCGGGAGCGCCGTCTCGAAGGCCGCGCCGGCGGCTGCGATCAACGCGAACACGCCGACCGCGCCGAACAAAGCGCGGCGGGCCGGCGTCGAAGCGAATTTCTGGCCTTGGGTCATCGTCTGGCTCCGGGAAGTTCGACCGGCTGGTCGCCGGCTCGGAACGGAACATGGGGGCCGGCCGCTTGCCGCGCCGTTTCCGGAAGGTGAAACTTACGTAAGCTCGCGCCCGGCCGGCGCCGCCGCGCCGTCGATCAACCGCCGCAATTCCGCTTCTTCCGCCGCCCCCAACGGCGCTTCGTCGGTCGACGACGCGGGCGCGGAGCGTCGCGCGCGCAGCGCGACCGCCAACCCGGCGAACGCGACCACCAGCGCCGGCGCGCCCCACAGGGCCCACGTCGCCGGCTCGAACCGCGGCCGCAGCAGGATGAACTGGCCGTAGTCGTGCACGAGGCCGTCGACGATCCTGGCGTCGCTCCAGCCCGCCACGAGCTCGCGACGGATCATCAGGCGCAGGTCGCGGGCGAACGAGGCGTCCGATTCGTCGATCGACTCGTTCTGGCAGACGAGGCAGCGCAATTGCGCCGACAGCGCCCGAGCGCGCGCTTCGAGCGCCTTGTCGGGCAGCACTTCGTCGGGCTTGACGGCGAGCGCGGCGGGCGCGGCGAGGCACAGCGCCGCCAAGGCGAGCGCCGCGGCGATCTGCGCGCGCCGCCTCATTCGGCCGCCTGCGGCAGCGGCGCGGCGGCGAAGACCTTGCGCGCGCGGCGCTTTGAGAGCGTGCCGGCGAAGCCGAGCGCGCCGCCGAAGGCCGCGACCAGACCGCCGATCCAGATCAGCGTGACGAGCGGCTTCCAGAACGCGCGGACGGGGATGCCGGACGCGTCCGGCGCGCCGACGCTCACGTAGACTTGGCCGAGCCCGAGCGTGACGATGCCGGCCTGCGCCACGTCCATGTTCCGCACCGGATAGTGCCGGCGCGCCGGGCTCACGGTCGCCACCGCGCGGCCGCCCTCGGAGACGTCGAACCGCACGACGTCGGCCGTGAAATTCGCGCCCTTCCGGGTGTCGAACGCCGCCATGTGCAGCGCATAGGGACCGACATGGGCCGTGTCGCCGGCGCGCAGCGAGACGATCGCCTCGTCGCCCCAGCCCGTCGCCGCGACGCCCAGCAGGCCGATCCCGAAGCCCAGGTGCGCGAAGAACGCTGCCCAAGCGGCGAGCGGGAGGCCGCGCGTGCGCGCGATCACGAGCGCGGGCGAGAACCCGCCGCCGAACGCGCGCCGACCGATTTCGAGGAACGCGCCGAGCGCCACGAAGATCGCCAGCCCCGCCGCGATCACGGAGGTCGCGGGCGCGAAGCCGTGCGCCGCGCCCAGAACGAGCGCCGCCGCGACGGCCGCCAGCGCGACGACGGCGAGCCGCTGCGTCACGCCCAGGAGGTCGCCTCGCTTCCAGGCGAGCTGGTGGCCGAAGGGGAGCAGCAAGCAGACGCCGGCGAACAGCGCGCCCACGAGCGTATTGAAATAGGGCGCGCCCACCGTGATCTTCTGGCCCGTCGTCGCCTGCAGCACGAGCGGGTAAAGCGTGCCCACGACCACGGTGACGCAGGCGGCGAACAGCAGCACGTTGTTGGCGACGAGGAAACCCTCGCGCGACAAGGGAGCGAAGATCGCTCCCTGCTTCAACGCCGGCGCGCGCAGCGCGAACAGCGCGAAGGCGCCGCCGATGAAGAACGCCTCGATCGCCAGGATGAACACGCCGCGCCGCGGATCCTCCGCGAAGGCGTGCACCGAGGTCAGCACGCCCGATCGCACGAGGAACGTTCCCAGCAGCGACAGCGAGAAGGCCAGGATGGCGAGGAACACCGTCCACACCTTCAAGGCCTCGCGCTTCTCCATCACGATCGCCGAATGCAGGAACGCCGTGCCCGCGAGCCACGGCATCAGCGAGGCGTTCTCGACCGGGTCCCAGAACCAGAAGCCGCCCCAGCCCAAGGTGTAATAGGCCCAATACGAGCCCATCGCGATGCCCAGCGTCAGGAACGTCCAGGCGAGCAGCGCCCAAGGGCGGACGGCGCGCGTCCAAGCGGCGTCGAAGCGGCCGAGGATCAGCGCCGCGCCGGCGAACGAGAAGGCGACCGAAAAGCCGACGTAGCCGAGGTAGAGCAGCGGGGGATGGATGGCGAGGCCCGGGTCCTGCAACAGCGGGTTGAGGTCCTGCCCCTCGCGCGGCGCCGGCCACAGGCGCTGGAACGGGTCGGAGGTCGCCAGCACGAAGGCGATGAACGCCGCGCCCAGCGCGCCCTGCAACGACAGCGCCACCGAGCGGATCGCCTCGCCGCCGCGCGCGCCGCGCGCCACCATCGCGCCGAACAGGGCGAGGATCAGGATCCACAGCAGCATCGAGCCTTCGTGGCTGCCCCAGACGCCGGTGATCTTGTAGATCAGCGGCTTCAGCGTGTGCGAGTTCTCGTAGACGTTGCGCACCGAGAAGTCGGACGCCGCGTGCGCCTCCACCAGCGCGCCGAAGGCGAGCGCGACGAAGACGAACTGTCCCGTCGCGGCGCCCGAGGCCACCGACATCAGCCGCGCGTCGCCGCGCAGCGCTCCCCACAGCGGCACGACGAATTGCGCGACCGCCAGGCCCAGCGCCAGCGCCAGCGCGAAATGGCCGAGTTCGACGGTCACGGCTTGGGGCTCGCGGCCGGGATCGCCGCGGCGGGCGCGGCCGCGCCGTCGTTCCAGCGGCCCTGCTTCTTCAGCGCGTCTGCGACGTCCTTGGGCATGTAGCGCTCGTCGTGCTTGGCTAGCACGATCGAGGCGCGGAACGTGCCCGCCCCCCCCATCGCGCCCTCGACGACCACGCCCTGCCCCTCGCGGAATAGGTCGGGCGGAATGCCCTTGAAGGAGACCGGCACGGCGGCCTTGCCGTCGGTGACCTTGAAGTCGAGCGTGCCGTCCTTGGCATGGGTCACGCTGCCCGTCTCCACGAGGCCGCCGAGCCTCATCGGCCTGCCGACCGGCATGCCGCGCGCCATCGCCTCGCTGGGCCCCATGAAAAACTCGACGCTGCCGCTCAGCGCGTAGAGCGTCACGCCGACCCCGCTTCCCGCGAGCGCGACCATGCCGGCGACCAGCGCCGCGCGACGGCCCTTGCGGGTCACAGCTTCAGCTCCGCGGCCAGCGCCGACAGGCGGCCGTCGGAGGCGGGATCGCCGGCGAATTGCTTGTGCGCCTTGGCGAGCGCGGCGCGCGCGGCGTCCGCTTCGCCCAACACCGAATAGGCGCGCACGAGCCGCAGCCATCCCTCGACGTCGGCGGGACTGGAATCGAGGCGCGCGGCCAGCCCCGCGACCATGCCGCGGATCGCCTTGAGCTCTTCGGACGAAGCGCCCGCGAGCGCGGAAGCCGGGGGCGCGCCGTTCAGGCGGGCGATCTCCGCCTCCATGCGCAGGCGCAGGTCGGAACCGGCGGCGGCGCGGTCGCGCACGTCCGTGAAGCGGCGAATCGCCTCGGCCTTGTCGCCAGCCTGCACGGCCGCGAGACCGAGATAATATTCGGCCTTGTCGGACGTGCCTTCGGCGGCCGCCTTCCGGAACTCGGCCAGCGCCTCGGGCGTCACTTCGCCGGGCCGCGACGCCATCAGCGTCTCGCCGAGGTCGGCGCGCAGGGCGGCGTTCTCGCCGAGCAGCGCCAGCGCGCGGCGGTAGGCGTGCGCCGCCTCCGCCGGGCGGCCGAGCCGGGCGTAGATCGGCGCCACGACCTTCCAGCCTTCGCCGTCGTCGGGAGATTTCGCCAGATGCGCCTCGACCAACGCGACCGCCTGCCGAAGCTTGTCCTGCGGCGAGGGCCCGCGCGAAGCGATGGGCCTGTCGGGAAGGTTCGGCCGGCCGACGCGGGCGTACATGCCCAGCGCCACCGCCGGCACGACGAGGAGCGCGAACAGGGCCGCGGCGCGGCGACGCGCGGCGGCGGCCGGCGAGCCGGCGTCGGAGGAAGGGGAGAGGGGATCGACGGCGGCGCGCAGGGCCGCACGGGCCGCCTTGGCGCGGGCGGCCGCGGCGTCGGCGGGCGACAGCGCGCCCCGCGTCTCGTCGCCGGCGATGTCGGCCTCGCTCGCCGCCCATGACGCCGCAGCGGCGCCGGCGGCTGTCGGGGAAGCCGACGCGCGCGACAGCGGCCACAGCGCGAACAGGGTCGCGGCGGCCGTCATCGTCGCCATGAGGACCCAGATCATGCGGCGCTTAGACCCAAATCGCGGCGGAAAGGCAACCGGCCCGACCCTGCGCGTCCGGAGTTTATGTCGCGTCAACGACGGCGAAATCGGGGCCGAACCGGCGGCCGGCCGCGACATTCAGCCGCCGGGCAGCCGCAACGTGGCACGAAGCCCGCCCTGCGGGGCGCCCGCGAGCGACAATTCGCCGCCATAGGCCTTGGCGAGGTCGTCGACGATGGCGAGGCCGAGCCCCGTGCCCGGCCGCGATTCGTCGAGCCGGCGGCCGCGTTCGATGGCGGCCCGGCGCGCGTCCGGCGGCAGGCCGGGGCCGTCGTCGTCGACATGGGCGAGGATGTAGTCGCGCCCGCCCGGCGCCGCCGGAGCGCGTTCGATCGCCACCGCGACCGCGCCGCGCGCCCATTTGGCGGCGTTGTCGACGAGGTTGCCGAGCATGTCCTCGAAGTCGTGGCTCTCGCCGCGGAAGCGCAGGCCCGGCTGGCACGACAGCGAGAACGCGATCGCGCGCCCGCCGCTCAACTTCTCGAAGGTGCGGATCAGCCGGTCGGCCAGCGGCGCCGCTTCGACCGATCCGGTCGCCGCGCCGGCGCGGGCGACCGCGCGCGCGCGCTCGAGATGGTAGTCCACCTGCCGGCGCATCAGCGCGGCCTGTTCGCCGACCTTGGCGGCGAGCGCCGGGCTGCCGCTGTCGGCCTCGTTGACGAGCACGCTGAGCGGCGTCTTCAGCGCGTGGGCGAGGTTGCCGACGTGCGTGCGCGAGCGCTCGACGACCTCGCGGTTGGTGTCCATGAGGAGGTTCAGCTCGTCGGCGAGCGGCGCGATGTCGGAGGGGAATTCGCCCGAGAGCCGCTCGGCGTCGCCGTGCCGGATCCGCGCGACGCCCTGCTGCAGGCGGCGCAGCGGGCGCAGGCCGTAACGCACCTGGAGCGCGGTCGAGATCGCGAGCGCGGCGCCCAGCGCCAGGAACGTGGCGCCGATCAGGTATTCGAATTCGGTCGTCTGGCGGACGATGTCGTCGTCGCTGGCGGCGACCTGCACGACGTATTTGCCGTCGGCGCCGAGGTCGAAGTTCCGTTCCACCATGCGAAGGCGGCGGCCGTCGGGTCCGTCGACGTAGCCGAACCGGGTGCCCGGATCGTCCGGGGACGCGGCGGCGGCCGGCAGGTCGGGCAGGCGCGCCACGAACAGCGACGGCGAGGTCCGCGCGTCGCCCTCCGCGTCGGTGCGCGTGACCTGCCAATACCAGCCGGAGTTCACGAGCTCGAAGCGCGGCTCGCCGAGCTGGAAGCCGTCGCCCTTGCCGCCGGCGGCGGGCTGCGCGAGTTCGGCGACGATCGCCTTGAGATAGACGCCGAGCCGGTCGTCGAAGCCGCGTTCGACGAGCGTGCGTTCGACCGCCGACAGCGCCAGCGCGGCGGCCGTCAGGATGGCGAAGCTCCAGAACGCGGCGGACAGGAACAGCCGCCGCGCGATCGACTGGCCGCCGAGGCCGCGCGCGACCCGGACCCCCGTCATGGGCGCCGGGCCCTCACGTCTTGGCCGTCTTGGCGGCGACCCGGTAGCCGAGCCCGCGCACGGTCTCGATCAGGTCGACGCCGAGCTTGCGGCGCAACCGTCCGACGAAGACCTCGATCGTGTTCGAGTCGCGATCGAAATCCTGGTCGTAGAGATGCTCGACGATCTCCGAGCGCGACACGACGCGCTCCGCGTTGTGCATGAGGTAGGACAGCAGCCGGTATTCGTGCGAGGTCAGCTTGAGCGGCTCGCCCGAGACCGAGACGCGGCCGCCGCGCGCGTCGAGCGCCACCGGGCCGATCACGATCTCGCTCGTCGCGTGGCCGGCGACCCGGCGCAGCAGCGCGCGCAGGCGGGCGAGCACCTCCTCCATGTGGAAGGGCTTGGCGACGTAATCGTCGGCGCCGGCGTCGATGCCGCGCACCTTGTCGCTCCACCGGTCGCGCGCGGTGAGGATGAGCACCGGCATCGTCTTGCCGGCGCGCCGCCACGCTTCGAGCACGCTGACGCCGTCGACCTTGGGCAGGCCGATGTCGAGCACGACGGCGTCGTAGGGCTCGGTCTCGCCGAGGAACTGTCCCTCCTCGCCGTCGAAGGCGCGGTCCACCGCATAGCCGGCGCCCTGCAAGGCGGCGACCAGCTGGCGGTTGATGTCGCGGTCGTCCTCGACCACCAGGAGACGCACGTGGGATGCCTCAGTTGTTCTGCGCGGGCTTGCGGCGCGGGATGGGGCGGCCGGTTTCCGCGTCGATCGCCACGCGGATCACCGTGCCGTTGCGCCGGAGCACGACGACCACGTAGCGGAAGTCCGCCCCGAACTTGCAAAGCACGACCTGCACCGCCTCGCCGTGGCCCACCCGCGCGGCGAGCGCGGTGGCGCCGAACGGATTGACGAGCTTGTGCTTGCGGATCTTGGCGCGCGCGCGCGCCACCGGGAAACAGGCGCGCGCCGGCTTGGGCGCCTCGACCTTGGCGACCGGAGGCTTTTTCTGGGTCGGCGGCGTCTCTTCCGAGGCCGCCGCCGGCTTCGCCGCGGTCGCCGGTGCGGACGAAGGCGCGGCGGCGCCGCCCGCGACGAGCGCGGCGAACACGAGCGCGGAGATCGAGCCGG
>JAGWKJ010000062.1 GCA_028865375.1 Hyphomicrobiales bacterium
GAGTTCACGCCGATGACGTTGCCGTCGGTGTCGAACAGCGGTCCGCCGGAATTGCCCTTGTTGATCGGCGCGTCGGTCTGGATGAAGTCGTCGTACGGCCCGTCGTCGATGTTGCGGTTGCGCGCCGAGACGATGCCCGCCGTCACCGTGCCGCCGAGCCCGAACGGGTTGCCGACCGCCATCACCCAGTCGCCCACGCGCAGCTTGTCGCTGTCGCCGAAATGCACCGCCTTCAGCGGCCGGTCGGGCACGATCTTCAGCACCGCCACGTCGACCTTCGGGTCCGTGCCCACCAGCGTCGCCTTCAGCTTGTGGCCGTCGGCGAAGATGACCTCGATGTCGTTGGCCTTGGCGATGACGTGGTTGTTGGTGACGACGATGCCCTTCTCGTCGATGATGAAGCCCGAGCCGAGCGAGGTCGACTTGCGCGAGAACGACGGCGGCGGCGACCCGCCGCCGTGGTCCTTGAAGAACTGCTTCAGCATGTCGTCGAAATTGCCGGCCGCGCCGGCGTCGCCGGGCAGCGTCTGGGTCGCCGAGATGTTGACGACCGAGGGCGCCACGCGCGCGGCGAGGTCGGCGAAGGTCGTGGGCGCGCCCGGCGCCGGGCCGCCGGCGTCGGCCGCAGAGGCGGGAAGCGCCGCGGCGACGGAGAGCAAGAGACCGGCGGCGAGGGCCGCGCCGGTGCGGCGGCGCGTGGAATGGGTCATGGTCGATCTCCGTCGGGCGATCCGACGCCCATCGTTGCGCCGGGCCGCCGGCGATTTCGTGGCGCCGGCGGCATTTCGTTCATGCGTCAATTCGTGGCCGCGGCCGCCGGGGCGGCGGCGGGCTTGCCGCCCGTCGGGTCGCCGAAGAAGCGGAAGAAGTCCGACCCCGGCGCCAGCAGGAATTTGGAGTTCGCGCCGCCCAGCGCCGCTTTGTAGGCGTTCATCGAGCGGTAGAACGCGAAGAACGCCGGATCCTTGCCGTAGGCGTCGGCGAACACCTGCGCGCGCTCCGCGTCGCCCTGGCCGCGGATCGTGTCGGCCTTCTGCTGCGCGTCGGCGACGATCACGGTGGCGTCGCGGTCGGCCTTGGCCTTGATCTCCTGCGAGGCCTGCGAGCCCAAGGCGCGGAACTGCGCGGCCTCCACCTGACGCTGCGTCGCCATGCGGCTGTAGACGGTGTTGGAGATCGTCGGCGGCAAGTCGGCGCGGCGCACGCGCACGTCCACGATGGTGACGCCGTAGCGCTGCGCCGTGGCGTTCACGAGGTCTCGGATCTGGTTCATCAGCGGTTCGCGGCGGTCGCGCACGATGTCGGAGATCGAGGCCTCGCCGAGCACGCGGCGCATCTCCGAGTTCAGCACGCCGCGCAGCTGGGCGTTGGCGTTGGCCTCGTCGCGCACCGACTTGAAGAACAGCAGCGGATCGACGATGCGGTAGCGCGCGAAGGCGTCGACGTCGAGGCGCTGGTTGTCGGAGACGGGAACCTCCTCCGAAGGCGTCTCCACCGACAGCAGGCGGCGGTCGATCTTGACCACGTTCTCGACGAACGGAATCTTGACGTGCAGCCCCGGCGTCACGACGATCCCGCGGCCCGGCACCGGCTCGCCGAGACGCAGCACCAGCGCCTCCTGCGTCTGCGACACCGAGAAGAAGGTCGAGGACAGGACGACGAGCGCGACGAAGACCGCCAGCGCGAAGGCGAGGGCGCGGCTCATTGCGCGGCTCCCGCGGCCGGCGCCGGCGGCGGAGCGGCCGCCGGGTAGGCCGGCAGCGGCAGCACCGAAGCGACGCCGCCCACGCCCTTGCCGACGATCACCTTGTTCGCGCCCCCGAGCACCTTTTCCATCGTCTCGAGGTAGAGCCGTTCGCGGGTGACCGCCGGGGCAGCCTCGTACTGCGCAAGCACCTGCGTGAAGCGCGCCGCCTGGCCCTTGGCCTCGGCCACCGTCTGCAGGCGATAGGCTTCCGCCTGCTGCACGATGCGGGCGGCGCGGCCCTGCGCGTCGGGCACCACCGAATTGGCGTATGCCTGCGCCTCGTTGCGAAGCCGGTCCTGGTCCTGCTGCGCCGAACTCACGTCGCGATAGGCGGGCAGCACCTGGGCGGGCGGGTTCACCGATTGCAGCTGCACCTGGCGGACCAGCACGCCGGAATCGTAAGAATCGAGGATGCGCTGCATCAGGTCCTGCACCTGCGGTTCGATCAGCTTGCGGTCGACGGTGAGGATCTTCTGGATCTCGTTGCGGCCGATCACCTCGCGCATCGCCGCCTCGGCGACCGCCTTCACGGTCTCGTCGGGCAGCCGCACGTTGAAGGCGTAGGCCTCGGGCTTGGCCGGATCGACCTGCCAGTTCACGCGGAACTTCACGTCGGCGATGTTGAGGTCGCCGGTCAGCATCAGGCTTTCCTGCGGCACGTCGGCCTCGCCGCCGAAGCGCGCGATTTCCTGGGGCGAACGCCAGCCGACGTCGGTGACGTTCTGGTCGTAGACGGCGGGCTTGATGACGCCCCCGATCGGCCACGGCCAATTGTAGTTGAGCCCCGCCGTCGTCTTGCCCACGTAGCGGCCGAACACGAGGTTCAACCCGACTTCGTTGGGCTGCACCTGGTAGAACCCGGAGACGAGCCACAGACCGATCACGACCAGCGCGACCGCCGCCGCGCCCACCGGCCCGAACCGCCCGCCGCCGCCGAACATCGAGCCCAGCGCGTCGCGCAGGCGGCGCAGAAGGTCTTCGAGGTCGGGCGGGGTCGGCCCGCCCGGCGGCCTGCGCGGTCCCGAGCCCCAAGGCCCCGGCGTCTGGCCCGGGCCGCCCGGACGCCACGGACCGCCGCCGCCGTTCTGGTTGTTCCACGACATGGCTTGGACCTCGAATGGGCGGCGGATCGGCTGCGGAGGCTCATATAGGGGAGAGGACCCGGGCCGGCAACGCGCGCTCAGCGCGCCCGCTCGTAGCTCACGAAGGCGCAAGCCGCGTCGTCGCCCGCGGCGCGCGGCGGGACTTCGCGTGCTACCTCGCGCCAGAGGACCGGGTCGAGGTCTGGAAAGCGCGCGTCGCCTTCGACGTCGAGATCGATCCGCGTGACATGCGCGCGGTCGGCAAGCGCGAGCGCGGCGCGGTAGATTTCCGCGCCGCCGCCGATGGCGATCTCGTCGGGCGCCAGCGATCGGGCGAGCGCCAGCGCGTCCTCCAGCGAATGCGCGACGCGCACTCCCTCGGCCCGGAAGGCCGCGTCGCGCGTGACCACGATCATGTCGCGGCCGGGCAGCGGGCGGCCGATCGATTCCCACGTCTTGCGGCCGACGACCAGCGGCTTGCCCATCGTCAGCGCGCGGAAGCGCTTGAGGTCGGTGGGCATCCGCCACGGCAAGCCGCCGCCAGCGCCGATGATCCCCCCGCGCGCGCAGGCGACCACGAGCGCGACCCTCGCCCCGCTCACACCGCCACCGGCGCCTTGATCGCTGGCCAGGGATCGTAGCCCTCGAAGGCGACGTCCTCGAAGCGGAAGTCGAAGATCGACTTCACTTCCGGGTTCAGCCGCAACCCGGGAAGCGCGCGCGGCGCCCGCGTCAGTTGCAGCTCCGCCTGTTCGACGTGGTTGGAATAGAGATGCGCGTCGCCCAGCGTATGCACGAAGTCGCCGGGCTCGAGCCCGGTCGCCTGCGCCATCATGGCGGTCAGCAAGGCGTAGCTCGCGACGTTGAACGGCACGCCGAGGAAGAGATCGGCCGAGCGCTGGTAGAGCTGGCACGACAGGCGGCCGTCGAGGACGGCGAACTGGAACAGGCAATGGCACGGCGCCAGCGCCATCTTGGCCGTCTCGGTCGGGTTCCAGGCCGACACGACGAGACGGCGCGAATCGGGGTTGCGACGGATCTCGTCCTGCACCCAAGCGATCTGGTCGAATGTCGAGCCGTCGGCGGCCGAGAACGCGCGCCATTGCTTGCCGTAGACAGGGCCGAGCTCGCCGTCGGGCGTCGCCCATTCGTCCCAGATCGAGACGCCGTTGGCCTTCAGGTAGGCGACGTTGGTGTCGCCCTTGAGGAACCACAGCAACTCGTGGACGATCGACTTCAGGTGCAGCTTCTTGGTGGTGACCAGCGGGAAGCCCTCCCGCAGGTCGAAGCGCATCTGCGCGCCGAACAGCGCGCGCGTGCCGGTGCCGGTGCGGTCGGCCTTCGGCACGCCCTCGCGCAGCGCGCGTCCGAGGAGGTCGAGATAGGCCCTCACGCGCCGGCCGCCTTGAAATGTTGCGCGGCGGCGATCGCCAGCGCGCCGCAGTTCACCGTGGCATGGGCGATGGCGCCGGGCACGAGACCGCCGTTGGCCCGCCGCATCAGGCCCAAGATGATCCCCATGCCGAGCACGATGGCGGGTTGCAGCGCCGAATGGTGCTTGAAATCGAAATGCGCGGCGGAGAACGCCAGCGCGCTGACGCCGATCGCCCAGCCGGCGCCGAACGCGGCATCGACGCGGCCGTAGAGATAGCCGCGGAACACGCTCTCCTCGGCGATGGGCGCGAGAACGCCCACCGCGAGCGCCATCAACGGCAGCAGGCCTAGGCCGCCGCTGATCTGGTCGACGATGGAGGGCGTCGCGCTCAGCGACGGCAGGAACCTCGTCATCGCCCACGCCGCAGCGCCCGCCCACAGGCCGTAGGCGACGAGCGCCGCGGGCACTTGCCACAGCGGCGTCTTCCAGGACGGCGGCGCGACCCAACCCAGCGCGCGTCGCGCGCCCGACAGACCCAAGCGGCTGAACGGGACGAACGCGAGCGCGAAAGCGAAGGCTTCGCCCAGCGCGGCGAGCGTCCAGAACGCGGCCTTCGAGGGCGCGAGCGCGGCGACCAGCGCGGACTTGATCTCGGCGGGCGGCAGGGTCGCGCCGGGATGCTGACGCGCCCAAGAAACGCCGAGCCCGACGCCCAACACGACCGCGACGAGCAGGCCCGCGACGATCTGCGCGGCGAAGATCATCGTCCAGGCGAACACGACCGCCAGCGCGACGCGCCACAGGCGGCGGCCGAGCGAAACGGGCGGCGGCGACGCGGCCGGAATCGGCGGCGCGCAGGCGAGGGCGAGAGAATCGGTCATGCGCTTTGCATTCGGCGGGAGCCCGCCCTATATTGCAAGTGCCGGGAGCGAAAGCCTCCGGCTATGGCGATAAATGGTCACCGCAATAAACCTTTCGGACCCGGGGGCGGTACCCGGCGCCTCCACCGGAACCCGTTTTCCGAGCTCGCGCCCGGGCGGGCTGCGGCGGGGGCGAAACAGGATCGACGAGGGCGTAAAGGGTGCGCTTTTGCCCGGCATGATACCGCCGTTATCGGGTCAAACCTATAGTTGCGAATGACAACTATGCTCCGGTGGCCGTCGCTGCGTAAGCGGTGAAGGTACTGGGAACAAGCCCCGGGGGGTAGCACTCTCGGGCGGGGTCTGGAGGCGCCCGGCAACAGAAGCCTCCACTTCTTTGTCGTCCTTGTCGTCGTCCCGGGCGGTTCGCGCGCGCCGCTAGGCAAATCGCGCGCCTTCGGGCATTGTCGCGCTTCGTTTCGAAGCGAACGCGCGCGAGAACCTAGGCATGGCGAAGGACCTCATCCGCTACGACCTCATGGTGCAGGACGCGCTGCGGTCCGTCGTGCGGCGGGTGCTGACGGACGCCGAAAAGCGCGGCCTGCCCGGCGAACACCATTTCTTCATCACGTTCCGCACCGACGAGCCGGGCGTGAAGGTGTCCGAGCGCTCGCGCGCCAAATATCCGGAGGAGATGACCATCGTCCTCCAGCACCAGTACCACGGCCTTCGCGTGACCGAGGACCGCTTCGAGGTCGGCCTGCATTTCGCCGGCGTGCCGGAGCAGCTTTCGGTCCCCTTCGCGGCCGTGACCGGGTTCTTCGACCCTTCCGTGCAGTTCGGCCTGAAGTTCGAGCCCAACGACGAGGACGAGGGGGCCGACGACATCGAAGAGAAGCCGGCGCGGCCGTCGGCGACGCCCACCCTGATCGCGCCCGCCAAAGCCGACGGCAAGGCCGCCAAGGCCGGCGGCAAATCGGAGGCGAAGGCCGAAAAGGCGCCCGCCGCGGACGAGAAGAAGCCCGGCGAGGCCGACGGCGACGCCAAGGTGATCTCGTTCGATTCGTTCCGGCGCAAGTGAGCGGGAGGTCGGGCGAGCGATGACGGCCGAGATCGTCAACCTCCGCCGCGCCCGCAAGCGCCGTGACCGCGACGCCAGGAGCGAGGGAACCCTTCGAACGATGCGCGAGGCGAACGGCGTCTCCGCGGCGATGCGCGAGCGCGATCGGCGCGAGCGCGACGCCGCCGGACGGCGCCTCGACGGAGCCAAGCGCGATGCGCCGGCCGACGAATCGGGCGGCTGACCGCGCCCCGCGCGCGGCGTCCGCGGTCGTCAAGCGGTCGCTGACGATCGCGGGCCATTCCACCAGCGTTTCGCTCGAAGAGGCGTTCTGGCGCGCGCTGCGCGCGGCGGCGGCGCGGCGGGGTGCGTCGCTCCCCGCGCTGGTGGCGGCGATCGACGACGCGCGCGCGGGCGCCAACCTGTCCTCGGCGATCCGCGTGTTCCTGCTCGCCGAGGTGACGGCTCAGAACAATCCGGCGCCCGAGGCGGTCGGCGCGTCGGGCACGATGAAGAGCGATTTCGGCGACAGTGGCAGCGGCGGGGCGGGCCGCGGCAACGGCGGTCTGGACGGCTGAGGCTTCGACGGCACGGGCTTGGGCGACGGCGGGACGGGAGGGCGCGGGTCGGGAACCGCCGCCGCCAACGGCGCGGGGGCGGGCGCAGGCGGCGGCGCGACCGCCGCTTCGGCGGCCTTGCGGGCGCGATAGGCGTCCCACAGCCGCATCAACGTCGTCGTCCGCTCGGCGGCGGAGGCCGCAGCCGCGTCCTGCGCCTCGAAGGCCGCGATCTGGCGGCGGCGCAGGTCGAGGAACGCCAGCCCCTTCATGCGGCGCACGAAGCCCGCGCGCTCGGCGATGTCGGCGTCCATCATCGCCAGCCGCGCGGCGTCGCGCGCGATCTTGGCTCCGTCGAGCCCGGCCACCAGCGCGCCCACGTCGAAGCGACGCGTCATGCGACCGGGCGGTCCGTCCCATGTCGCGGAAAACGCCGGCGCCGGCCCGCTCCAGCGCTTGGTCGGCGCGGCGACGGTCCAATCGACGCGCAACCTCGCGCCGCCCCCGGTCGCGTCGTAGCGCCCTTCGAGCGCGCGCGCGCCGGCCGCCGGCTCGACCGGACCGATGCGCAACGCGCCAGACGCCAGTTGCAGCGGCGCGCGGACGGCGCCGACCTTCAGCGGCTTGCCCCGCGTCGCCGCGTCGAGCGCGCCGGCCACGCGCTCGGCCGTCACGTCGCCCTCGCCCTCGTAGATTTTGCTCAATGCCGCGGTCGCGCCCGAGACGTCGGCGCCGCCGATCCGCAGCGCGGCGATCACCGCCTCGCCCTTGCCGGCGAGCGACGCCACGAGCGCGGCCGGCGACCCGCCGCTCGCCGCGAAGGAGAGCGTGCCGCCGGCGCGGCCCGACGCCGGCGCGGAAGCGAAGTCGAGCGCGCCCAGCGTCGCGTCGCCGGTCGCCGCCGCCGTCGCGCCGTCGCGGCGCAGCGCGAGGTCGAGCTTCGCCGCGGCGCCGCGCCATTTCGCCTCGACGCCGTCCAGCGCCACGAGGCCGGGCGCAAGGCGCAAGCGTCCCTGCGCGCCCGCGAGCGGGATCGGTCCCGCCGTCAGCGTCGTCGCGTCGAACGCCACGTCGGCTTTCGGCAGCGTCATGGGAGGCGCGCCGAACGCGACGTCGGACCAGCGCGCCCCGGCCGGCGCCGCGGGCCAAGCGCCCCAGACCAGCGTGGCCAATTCCGCGAGATCGACGCGGTCGAACGCCACGTGCCCTTGCCACGGCGCCTTGGGATCGCCCACCAGCGCCCGCGCGGCGCCGATCGTCTCGTCCAGCTTGGCGACGTCGACGCCGCTCGCCGACGGCGCGTATGTCAGGTCGCCGGTCGCGTGGATCGCGCCGAGCGCGAGCTTGATCGCGCCGAGGCGCCACGTCCCCGCCTCGTCGCCGACGTGCATCGCGAGGAGGAGCGGCGCATGCGCCGGCGACGCGAGGCCGAGCGCGGCGGCGAGCGGGCCGGCGTCGGGCGTCTTGGCCGAGACCGTGCCTTCGAGCGACGGGCGCCCGGGCGCGGGCGCGCCCAGCGCCACGAGGCCCGCATAGTCGAGGTCCGCGCCCGCCAGCGTCAGCGCCGCGTGGGCGAAGGAATCGCCGCCCGGCTTGCCGTGGCCGTCGAGCGTCAGCCGCGCGGGTAGCGCGCCAGTGGCCGCGTGCGCCGCGACGCCCGCCAACTTCAACCAAGGCCGCGCGTCGGGCGCGTCGAGCGCGGCGGCGAGCACGACCTCCGCGCCGGTGGATGGCTTGAGGTGGGCCTCCACCTTGGCGCCGGAGAGCGTGCCCGTCAGCGTCGCCGCCGCGCCGCCCGCCGCGCGCGACCACGCGAAGGCGAGTTTTGCCGGCGAGAGATCCGCCGCGTGATCGGCCACGAAGCGCGCGACCGCGCCCGGCGCGACGCGCGCCGCCAGCGCGGCGACGCCGGCGAGGTCCGCCGCGTCGAGCGATCCGGCGAATGACGGGCCGCTCGCGTCCCACGCGCCGTGGGCGGACAGCGTCGCGCCGTCGAGGCCCGACACGTCGAGGCGCTTCAGTTGGAACGCGCCGCCGGCGCGCGTGAAGGCAAGCGCGACACGCCCGGTGGAAAGCGCGCCGCCGCCGACGTCGGCGACCCGCGCCGCCTTGGCGTCGACGGTCACGTCGGCGTCCAGCGATCGCAGCGCGTCGCCGGCGCCCGTCAGGTCTGGCAGGCGCGCGAGGTCGAGCGAATCCGACGTCAGGTCCGCATAAAGCCGGGCCGGCGCGGCGCCTACCGCGCGCGTGAAGTCGAGCGCGCCAGCGAGACGGCTGCCGTCGAGCGTCAGCGCCATCGCCGTCGACGACAGGCCGCCGCGCGACAGGCGCACGTCGCCCTTCGCCGCGACTTCGCGGAACGGCGCCAGCCGCTGCAAGGCCGCGAGGTCGCCCGCCGGCGCGCCCTGCCCGGCCCAGCCGAGGAAATGGGCGGCGTCGCCGGCGGAAAAATCGAGCGCGCCGTCGAACGCCGGCGCCGCGCCGTCGATCACCGCGCCGTCGAGCGAGAGCGACGCGCCGCCCGGCATGCGCGCCGCGAAGGCGAACGTCGGTCGCGCGCCCGGCGTCGAGACGAGCCGCGCCGACAAGCCGGACGCCGCCGCGCCGCCGACCCGCGCGGCGTCGATCCCGACCCGGAGATCGAACGCGCCCCTTGGGGCGCCGGCGTCGAGCGCGTCGAGCGCCAGCGCGACGACGCGGGCCGGCGCGACGCGATCCGACTTGGCCGCGCGCAGCAGCGCGTCGAAATCGGCGCGCTTGGCGGCGAGCGTCGCGCGCAGCGACGGCGCAGGCGCGAGCGTCGCCACGCCGTCGCCCGTCAGCGTCAGCGCGAGCGGTCCCTCCCCGATCCGCGCGGCGAGCCCGGTGAAGGCGAGCGCCTTGGCGCCCCCGACGACCTTGGCGGACGCCTGCCATCGCATGGCCGGTACGCCGTCGAGCGGCGCCGTCTCGCCCGCCGCGTCGAGCGCGCCCTCGATGCGCCCGACGGTCGCGGCGGAATAGAAAAGGTCGCCGTCGAACGCTATCCGCGACACGCCGCTTCCCGGCGGCGTCAGCGCGAGCTTGACGGGAAACGCGCCGCCGCCGGCCACGCCGCTCGAAAACTCGAACGCCACGCGGCCGCCCGCCGAGGCGAAATCGCCGTTCGCCGTCCACGGTCCGCGCAAGGCGTCGGCCGATGCAATGGCGTCGATGCCCGCCGCGCCGCCGACCGGATCGCCGTAGGAGTCGACGACCTCGATCGCGCCGTCGCGGATCGTCACCGCGTCGAGCGCGACGCGCCGCCCGGGATCGGGCAAGGCGGGAACCGTCACCGCGCCCGACGACGCCTGCACGAGCGTCAGGATCGGGCGCTCGAATTCCGCGCGCGTGACCACCCATTGCCCGCCCAGCAGCGCCGGCGCGCTCAGCTCCAGCCGCGCGCCCTTCGCCACGAAGGCGCCGCCGCCGACCGACACGCCGCCCACGTCGATGTAGGGCTTGGGCAGCAACCGCACCGTCAACGGGCCCGACAGCGAGACCTCGGCGCCGATCGCGCGGCCGAGCAGCGCAGCCACGTCGGCGCGGCGCGCGCCCCAGTCGACGACCAGCGGCGCGACGAGCGCGACGCTCAGCGCGACGACGATCGCGAGCGCGAAACCGGTCAGGAACTGGCGCAATCGGCACCCGGCGTTTTCATCGGCCTATCATAGCGCGGCGTGCGGCGGCAGGGTGGCGACGCGGCGCCGGTCATTCGGCCGGCCAGGGGGCCCCGTTCCAGCCCTCGACGCGCCAGAACCGGGCCGGCGGCAGCGCCAGCGTCCGGCACGCGCGCGGCGCTTGCCCCACCGGCGTCGCGCGCGC
>JAGWKJ010000369.1 GCA_028865375.1 Hyphomicrobiales bacterium
TGTTCGACGCGATGGGGGCGATGTCGTCGCGCTACAACGCGACGCCGGAGCGCGCGTCGCGCGCCTACGACAAGGACCGCGACGGTTTCGTCATCTCCGGCGGCGCCGGCGTGCTGGTCCTCGAGGACTACGAGCGCGCCAAGGCGCGCGGCGCGCGCATCCACGGCGAGATCGTGGGCTACGGCGCGACCTCCGACGGCGCGGACATGGTGGCGCCGTCGGGCGAAGGCGCCGCACGCTGCATGCGGCAGGCGCTGGCGGGAACGAAGGTCCCGATCGACTACATCAACCCGCACGCGACCTCGACGCCCATCGGCGACCTCAAGGAGATCGAGGCGATCCGCGCGGTGTTCGGCGCCGGCGAGAAATGCCCGCCGATCTCGGCCACCAAGTCGCTGACCGGCCACAGCCAGGGCGCGACCGGCGCGCACGAGGCGATCTACTCGCTCCTGATGATGCGCAACGGGTTCATCTGCGAAAGCGCCCACATCGACGAGATCGACCCCGAGGTGGCCGACATGCCCATCCTTCGCGAGCGGCGCGACGGCGTCTCGCTCCGCGCCGTCCTGTCGAACTCGTTCGGCTTCGGCGGGACCAACGCGACGCTCGTGTTCAAGCACGTGGACGCGTGATGCACGGCAACGACATGACCGCCGGCCAATCGACGCCCGCGCGGACCGCGGGGCTGATGGCCGGCAAGCGCGGCCTCGTGATGGGCGTCGCCAACGACCATTCGATCGCCTGGGGCGTCGCCAAGTCGCTGGCCGGCGCGGGGGCCGAGCTGGCCTTCACCTACCAAGGCGACGCGCTGGGCAAGCGCGTGCGGCCGCTCGCCGAGAGCGTCGGGGGACGGATCGTGTTGCCCTGCGACGTCGAGGACGAGGCCTCGGTCGACGCGCTGTTCGCCTCGCTCGCCGCCGAATGGCCGACCATCGACTTCCTCGTCCATTGCATCGCCTTCTCCGACAAGAGCGAGCTGAAGGGCCGCTACGCCGACACGTCGCGCGCCAACTTCCACCGCACCATGCTGATCTCGGCGTTCTCGTTCACCGAAGTGTCGCGCCGCGCCGCCGCGATGATGCCCGCCGGCGGCGCGCTGCTGACGCTGACCTTCGGCGGCGCGACGCGCGCGATGCCCAATTACAACGTGATGGGCGTCGCCAAGGCGGCGCTGGAGGCCGGCGTGCGCTACCTCGCCAGCGACTTCGGGCCGCAGGGCGTGCGCGTCAACGCGATCTCCGCCGGGCCGATCCGCACGCTGGCGGGCGCGGGCATCGCCGCCGCGCGCTTCATGTTCAACTTCCAGAAGGCGCACGCGCCGCTGCGCCGCAACGTCACGATCGAGGACGTCGGCGGCGCGGCGCTCTACCTGCTGAGCGACCTGTCGGCGGGCGTCACCGGCGAAACGCATTTCGTCGACGCGGGCTACGGCATCGTCGCGATGCCGCGCCCGCAGGACATGAAGTCGGAAGACCGGGCGTGACGCGCCCGACCGGACAGAGCGAGACCAGATGAGCCAACGAAGCGACGCCCCTGCCGCCGGGAACAAGGCCGACGGCGGCCTGCTGGAGACCGTGAAGGTCGTCGTGCAGGCGCTGCTGATCGCGCTGGTGGTGCGCACGTTCCTGTTCCAGCCGTTCAACATCCCGTCGGGCTCGCTCATCCCGACGCTCGACATCGGCGACTACATCTTCATCTCGAAATACAGCTACGGCTATTCGCGCCTGAGCTTCCCCTGCGACTTCTCGCTGGGGCCGGTGAACCTCGGCGACGTCTGTTCGCTGCACTGGTTCGACGGCCGGGTCCTCGCTTCGCAGCCAAAGCGCGGCGACGTGATCGTGTTCAAGCTGCCGCGCGACCCCAAGCAGGACTACGTCAAGCGCCTGATCGGCCTGCCCGGCGAGAAAATCCAGATGATCCGCGGGCAGCTCTACATCGACGGCGTCGCGGTGCCGCGCAAGCAGGTCGGCGAGCGCGTCGAGGACGACGGCGCGGGCCAGCGGCTGGTGAAGACCTGGGAGGAGACGCTGCCCGGCGGCGTCGTCCATCTCATGCAGACGTTCGACGACGGTTCCAGCCTGCAGAACAACACGCTCGTCTACACGGTGCCGCCGGGCGAGTATTTCATGATGGGCGACAACCGCGACGATTCCGAGGATTCGCGGTTCCCCG
>JAGWKJ010000370.1 GCA_028865375.1 Hyphomicrobiales bacterium
TGGACGCGCCCGCGGTTTGGCGCTTGTGGCGCGCGCCCGCGGCGCCTAAGTGCGGGGCTCGCGCCGCCGGCCGTCCGGGTGGCGCGTTCCGCAGGAGCCGCCCATGCGCCCCATCGTCCGTTCGTTCTTCGACGAGGCGACCAACACGGTCTGTCACCTCGTCCGCGATCCGTCGTCGGATTCCTGCGCGATCGTCGACAGCGTGCTCGACTTCGACGCGGCTTCCGGCCGAACGTCGACCAAATCCGCCGACGAAGTGGTCGCCTATGTCCGCGCGGAGGGCCTGCGCGTCGAGTGGATTCTCGAGACCCACGTCCACGCCGACCACCTGTCCGCCGCGCCCTACCTGAAGGAGCGCGTCGGCGGGAAGCTGGGCATCGGCGCCGGCATCGTCGAAGTGCAGGCGATCTTCGGCAAGCTGTTCAACGCCGGCACGGAGTTCCAGCGCGACGGCAGCCAATTCGACCGCCTGTTCCAGGACGGCGACGCGTTCGAGGTCGGCGCCTTGCGGGGCCTGGCGATGCACACGCCGGGCCACACGCCCGCCTGCATGACATATGTCGTCGGCGACGCCGCATTCGTCGGCGACACGCTCTTCATGCCCGACTACGGCACCGCGCGCTGCGACTTCCCGGGTGGCGACGCGCGCGCGCTGTATCGCTCGATCCGCCGCATTTTCGCGCTGCCGCCCGATACGCGGCTGTTCCTGTGCCACGACTACAAGGCGCCCGGCCGCGACGACTATCGTTGGGAGACCACGGTCGCCGACGAACGCGAACGCAACGTCCACGCGCGCGACGAAATCTCCGAGGACGAGTTCGTCGCCATGCGCGAGGCGCGCGACGCCACGCTCGCCATGCCCAAGCTGATCCTGCCCTCGGTGCAGGTGAACATGCGCGCCGGCAACCCGCCGCCGCCCGAGGCCGACGGCCGGCGCTATCTGAAAATCCCGCTCGACGGTCTATAAGCGCCGGTCGCCACGGGAGTTCGCCACGTGTCCATGGTCATCAAGCCCCTGTCCGGGGACGTCGCGGTGTCGCCGCAGATCCGCGCCGACGAGATCGCGGAGGTCGCCAAGTCCGGCTTCCGCTCCGTCGTCAACAACAGGCCCGACGGCGAGGAAGCCGGCCAGCCTGCGGAGGCCGACATCCGCGCCGCCGCCGAGGCCGCGGGCCTCGCCTATCGGTTCATCCCGGTGGTGACGGGCGCCCTGACGATGGAGAACGTCGCCGACTTCCGCGCCGCGATCGCCGAGCTTCCGAAGCCCGTGTTCGCGTTCTGCCGCTCGGGCACGCGATGCGCCAACGTCTGGGCGCTGGCGCGCGCGGGCGAGGGCGCCTCGGCGCGCGAGACGATCGGCGCCGCCGCCGAGGTCGGTTACGACTTGGGCGGCCTGCGCCGCTTCTTCACAGAGGACTGAGGGACCGTGCGGGACGGATCGACTTCATGGGCCTGACCGGCGACGCGCTGGCGCTCGCCTGCGGCGGGTTGGTGGGCTTCACGCTCGGGCTGATCGGCGGCGGAGGGTCCATCCTCGCCGTTCCGATGCTGGTCTATGTCGTGGGCGTCGCCGATCCACACGTGGCGATCGGCACCGGCGCGCTGGCGGTGGCGGCGAGTGCCTTCGTCAACCTCGTCAACCACGCGCGCGCGGGCAACGTGAAATGGAACTGCGGCCTCGCCTTCGCCGGCGCGGGCGTGGTCGGCGCCTGGCTCGGCGCGGCGCTCGGCAAGGCGGTGGACGGCAAACGCCTGCTGCTGCTGTTCGGCTTCGCGATGATCGCGGTGGCGGCCACGATGCTGCGACGGCGCTCGCAGGACGGCAAGCCGGACGTGCGCCTGCACGCGGGCGTCGTCCACATCTTGGGCCCGCGGCTGGCCGCGGCCGGCTTCGGCGTCGGCGCGCTGTCCGGTTTCTTCGGCATCGGCGGCGGCTTCCTCGTCGTGCCCGGCCTGATGGCCTCGACCGACATGCCGCTGATGTTCGCGATCGGCACGTCGCTGGTCTCGGTGACCGCGTTCGGCCTGACGACGGCCGCCAGCTACGCTTTGTCGGGCTGGGTCGATTGGACCTTGGCGGCTTTGTTCGTCGCAGGCGGCGCGGCCGGCGGCTTCGTCGGCGCGGCGACCGCTCGCCGGTTGTCGGGCGGCAAGCGCGCGCTGTCG
>JAGWKJ010000371.1 GCA_028865375.1 Hyphomicrobiales bacterium
AGCGACGTCGGCTCGCAGGTCGTCGTGCGCGGGCGCGTGCGGGGCCAGGCACGCGCGGCCGAATACCAGGCGATGAAGCGCGGCCTGCTGCCCGAGGCGCTCGACAGCTTCGCGCGGCTGGCGGCGGAGGCCGACCTCGTGATCGTCGAGGGCGCCGGAAGCGCGGCGGAAACCAACCTGCGCGCCAATGACATCGCCAATCTGGGCTTCGCCGAAGCCGCCGACCTGCCCGCGATCATCGTGGGCGACATCGACCGCGGCGGCGTGATCGCCCAGCTCGTCGGCACGAAGGCGGTGATTTCGGCCGGGGATTCGGCCCGCATCACGGGATTCGTCGTCAACAAGTTCCGCGGCGACCCGGACCTTTTCGCCCCCGCGATGGCCGACATCGCGGCGCGTACGGGCTGGCGGGCGCTGGGCCTCGTGCCCCATTTCGCCGGCGCCGCGCGCCTGCCGGCCGAGGACGCGCTGGCGCTCGAACGCGCTCGCCCGCGCGACGCCTGCGCGCGGGTGCGGATCGTCGCGCCGCGCCTGCCACACCTCGCCAATTTCGACGAGTTCGACGCGCTCGCCCGCGAGACCGACGTTTCGTTCGAGTTCGTCCCTCCCGGGCGCCCATTGCCCGTCTGCGACCTCGTCGTGCTGCCGGGCTCCAAGACGACGATCGCCGACCTCGCCGCCTTTCGTCGCGAGGGCTGGGACGTCGACCTCGCCGCCCACTTGCGGCGCGGCGGCCGGGCGCTCGGTATCTGCGGCGGCTATCAGATGATGGGCCGCGGCATCGCCGATCCGTTGGGCATGGAAGGGCCGCCCGCCGACGTCGAAGGTCTCGGTCTGCTCGACGTGGAGACGGTCCTGACCTCGGAGAAATCGCTGCGCGAAGTCGCGGGCGCCGACGCGATCGAGGGCGCACGCTTCCGCGGCTACGAGATGCACGCGGGCGAGACCTCGGGCGTCGGCCTCGCGCGGCCGATGCTGCGCTTCGACGACGGTCGCCAGGACGGCGCGGTCTCGCGCGACGGCGCGGTGCGCGGCTGCTACGTCCACGGCCTGTTCGGCGACGACGAAGAACGCGCGGCGTTGTTGCGCTGGATCGGCGCCGAGTCGTCCGGATTCGACCACGAGGCGGAGGTCGAGGCGGCGCTCGACGGACTGGCCGCCCATCTCGCGGCCCACCTCGACCTCGACGCGATCTACTCGATCGCGCGGTCGCCGCGCGGCTTGGACGGCCGGCCCGCCACGTAGGTCTCGGCGACGGCGCGGTCGTCGCCGAGCGTCATCAAGACGAACAGCTCCTCGTCGAGCGTGCGCGCGGTCGCCATGCGCTGCGCCATCGCCGGCGTCGCCCGCGAATCGAGGACGACGAAATCCGCCTCGTGACCGGCGTCGAGCCCGCCGACGGTTCCCCCCAGCCCCATCGCCAGGGCGTTGCCGCGGGTCGCCATGTGGAACGCGTCGCGCGGCGCCACCGAGAGCCCGCGGAGCTGTTGCACCTTGTAGGCCTCGGCCATCGTGCGCAGCATCGAATAGGACGTGCCGCCGCCGACGTCGGTGGCGACCGCTACGCGGACCGGCCGCGCGGCCTCCCGCGCCGCGGCGAGGTCGAACAGGCCCGAACCGAGGAACAGGTTCGACGTCGGGCAATGGACCGCCACCGCGCCGCGCTCGGACAGGGCGCGCCATTCGCGGACGTCGAGGTGGATGCAATGTCCGAGAAGCGTGCGCGGGCCGACGAGGCCGAAGCCCTCGTAGACGTCGGTGTAGTCGAGCGCATGGGGAAACAGGCCCTCGACCGCCGCGATCTCGGCGTGGTTCTCGGACAGGTGCGTCTGCACGAGACAAGTCGGGTTTTCCCGAGCCAGCGCGCCGGCGGCTTCGAGCTGCTCGGGCGAGGACGTGATCGCGAAGCGCGGCGTGACGGCATAGATCTGGCGTCCGCGACCGTGCCAGCGCTCGATCAGCGCGCGGCTCTCGTCGTAGCCGCGCTTGGCGGTGTCGAGCACGCCGGCCGGCGCATTGCGGTCCATCATCGTCTTGCCGGCCGCCATCCGCGCGCCGCGCCGTTCGGACTCGGCGAAAAACGCGTCCGTCGCTTCCATGTGCGAGGACGAATACACGCAGCCCGTCGTGGTGCCGTTGGCGAACAATTCGTCGAACA
>JAGWKJ010000063.1 GCA_028865375.1 Hyphomicrobiales bacterium
GGAAAGCCGCCGAGGCGCGCGGTCGCCATGTTCTCGGGCACCGCGACCGCCAGCAACGTCAGCCCCGCCACAAGATCGGGACCGAGCGCCGCCGCCGTCCAGCCGGCGAAGCCCGGAAACCAGGCGCGGCGCGGCGCGGGCGCGCTCATGCCGGCGCAAGACCCTTGGCGAACCGTTTCCAGTTGGCGACGTAACCGGCGGCCGATTTCAGGAGGCCAGCGACTTCTTCGTCGCTCAACATGCGGATCGCCTTGGCGGGCGACCCGACGATCAGCGAACGCGCGGGAAAGACCTTCCTCTCGGTGACGAGCGCGCGCGCTCCCACCAGCGAGCCCTCGCCGATGTCCGCGCCGTTCAGCACGACCGCGCCCATGCCCACGAGCGAACCGGCGCCGATCCGGCAGCCGTGCAGGATCGCGCCGTGGCCGATGGTGCAATCGGCGCCGATGTCGAGCGGAAATCCCATGTCGGTGTGCAGCGTGCAGCCCTCCTGCACGTTCGAGCGGTCGCCTACGACGATGCGTTCGTTGTCGCCGCGCAGCGTGGCGCCGAACCAGATCCCGACGTCGAATCCGAGCGCCACCTTGCCGATCACGGCGGCGCCGGGCGCGATCCAGTGCCGGTCGGGAGGCGGCAGCGCCGGCGCGACGCCGTCGAGCGAGAACGTCGGCATCGGGACCCGCCCTTCCTCAGATGTCCTCGAGGTCGAAGTCGAGGATCGCCATCTGGAGCGTGTGCGACGAGCCCTTGGGATCGTCCGAGGAAATGATGCCGAGGAAATCCTCGCCGTTGAACAATTCCACCGAGTCGCGCTTTCCGGCGCGGCGCGCGATGCGCAGCTTGTCGTTGTCGAACAGGCGGCGCAGGTATTCCTGCAACGTCTCGCGCCCGACCGGGATCGCCATCTCGAAGGCGAACGAACGGTCGCCGTCCTCGTCGTCCACCGACAGCAGGCCGAGCTTGCGTTCGCCATAGGCGACGTTGGCGGCGTCCTTGCGGGTGGCGTGCGGCTGCACCTTGATGCCGTCCGCGCCGAAGCTCCTGGCGAGGAATCCGCGCAGCTTGACGAGTTCGCCCTTGTCCAAGTTCGGCTCCCGAAATCTTTCGCGGATGTGCCAGAAACGGCCTTGCCGGGCAAGTTGGCGCGACCCTCGGCGCCGCCCGATGGCGCGGCATGGCTCGGCCGTGCCATCATCGCCCGCCCGGAGACCGCCATGATCCGCCCGACCGCGTTCCTCGCCGCCGCCTCGCTTCTCTGCCTCGCCGCCGCGCACGCGCGCGCGCTCGACTGCGCCAAGGCGAATTCGCCGACCGACAAGGCGATCTGCGCCGCGCCCGCCGCCCGCGCCGCCGACGATTCGATGGCCGCCGCCTATCGCGTCCTGTTCAAGCGCCTCGCCGCGCCGCAGCGCCACGGCTTGGCGCTGACGCAGCTGGAATGGCTGCATCGCCGCGACTTCGCCTGCCAAGGCGACGCGGACGAAGGCGCCTGCCTCGCCCGTTTCACGCGTTCGCGCGCCGACTTGTTGGCCGCGAGGCCCGAGGCCGGGCCCGGAACGCCCGACCCGCTGGCGCCGACCTTCGTGGGCCAGGCGGGCCGCATGGGCGTGACCGACGTGCGCATTTCGTCGTTGCGCTTTTCGCCCGCGCGCGGCGCCGGCGAGGCGGACTTCAACGCCGCCATGGATGCGATCGAGAAAGACGTGCCCCGGCCGACCAAGGACGATTTCAACCGCGACAAGTTCGCTTTCCAATCGGACGTGCGGATCGCCTATGCCTCGCCCGCGCTGCTGTCGGTGCATCAATCGGGCTATCAATATTCGGGCGGCGCCCATCCGACGTCGAGCGCGACCGACGTCAACGTCGACCTCGCAAGGGGCCGCAAGCTGACGGGCGGCGACCTGCTGGGCCCGGCCGGCCTGCGCGCGGTCGCGCGGATCTGCACGCGTTCGATCGCCGACGAGAAGGCCAAGCGCCTGCAATCGCCGGCGCCGACCGGCGACGAACTCGCCAAGCTCGGCAAGGACGTCGCTGCGACGATGGCGCATCTGACGTCGTGGAGCTTCGGCGCGGACGCGGCGACCGTCACGTTCGACCCCTATTCCGTGGGGTCCTACGCCGAAGGCTTCTACGAATGCCGGCTCCCCTACGCGGCGCTCAAACCGCTCGCGAAGCCGGACTTTCCGTTGCCCTGAGCCCCCTCAGTCGGCGCCCTTTTCGGCGAGGATCTGGTCCATGCTGCGCGCGGGCTCCGCGCAGCCGGCATGGCCCACCACGCGCGCGGGCACGCCCGCCACGGTGACGTTGTTGGGCACGGGCTGGAGCACCACCGAACCCGCCGCCACGCGCGCGCAATGGCCGACCTCGATGTTGCCGAGCACCTTGGCGCCGGCGCCGATCAGCACGCCATGACGGATCTTGGGGTGACGGTCGCCGGTCTCCTTGCCCGTGCCCCCCAGCGTCACGCCCTGCAGGAGCGACACGTCGTCCTCGATCACGCAGGTCTGGCCCACCACGATCCCCGTGGCGTGGTCGAAGAACAGGCCCTTGCCGAGCCGCGCGGCGGGATTGACGTCGACCTGGAACGCGGAGGACGAGCGGCTCTGGAGGGAGAGCGCGAAGTCCTTGCGGCCGGCGTTCCACAGCCAATGCGCGAGGCGATGCGCCTGGATGGCGTGGAATCCCTTGAAATGCAGCAGCGCGTCGAGCGGCCGGGCGCAGGCGGGATCGCGCTCGAACACGGCGAGCAGGTCTGCGCGGAACGCGACGCCGATCGAGGGATCGGCGGCGATCGCCTCGCCATAGGCGTGGCGGATCATCTCGGCAGGCAGGTCGTGGTGGTCGAGACGGCTGGCGACGCGCTGTGCGACCGCGGCCTCCAAGCTGTCGTGGTTGAGCACGGCCGAGAACAGGAACGCGGCCAGCTCCGGCTCGCGCTTGGCCGCGGCCTCCGCTTCCGAGCGGATTTGCGAGAACAACGGGTCGACGCCGCCGAGGCCGACGATCCTGGCTGAAGTGACGGACATGGAGAGCACCTCTGCGCGATCCATAGCACGAAACGGCGCCGGCCCGGAATCGCGCGCCCGGGCCGATGCGCTCAGCCGTTCTCCGCGGCGCGGCGCGCCAGGCCCAGCCGCCATTCGCGGTAGATGACGTAGAGCCCGGCGCCGATCACGACCGCCGCGCCGACCAGCGTGGCGACCGTCGGCAGGGCGCCGAAGAACAGGAAGCCGAACGCGGTGGCCCAGATCATCGACACGTAATCGAAGGCCGCGATCACGGCGGCCGGCGCGAAGCGGTGCGAATGCGTCATCGACAGCTGGCCGACGCCGCTGATGACGCCCGAGAAGAACAGCACGCCGGCGTCGGCCGCGGTCGGCTCGATCCAACGCGACCGGGCGAAGAAATGCGCGAGCGGCGCGCCGGCCGGCCAGAATTGCGCCAGCGCGAGCGCGGCGAGCGCGACGCCCGTGGTCGAGCAGGCGAACCAGAACACGATGGCGTCGGTCGATTCGGTCGTCATCAACCGGCGCGTCATCACCACCGCGCTGGCGGCGCTGGTGGCGGCCGCCAAGGCGAGCGCCGCGCCCGTGAAGTTCGAGCCGCCGCCCAGCTTTTCCCACAGCATCGCCATCACGCCGACGAAGCCGACCGCGACCGCCGTCCAGCGATGGACGCGCACCGTCTCGCCGAGGAAGATCGCCGCGAACACCACCGCCATGAGCGGCGCCGCGAAGCTGATCGCGGTGGCGTCGGCCAGCGGCAGGAAATACAGCGCCGACAGCAGGCAGATCATGCCGGACGCGCCGAAGAATCCGCGCAGGACGTGTTCCCGCGGCCGGTTCGTGCGCAGGGCGCGCGGGAACTCGCCGTGCGCCGCCATCCACGCGGCGATCATCGGCAGCGACGGAGCCGCGCGGAACGCCATGATCTCGCCGACGGGATAGCGCGCGGAATTCTTCTTCACGATCACCGCCATCACCGCGAAGCAGAGCGTGGCGACGACCTTCAGCGCGACGCCGACGAATACGCGGTCGGCGCGGCGCGGGGCCGCCGCCGTCGATGCGGGCGCCGCCATCTTCAGAACGCCCCCGGAAACGCGCCGCCGTCGACGAGCAGGCTCTGCCCCGTGACGTAACCCGCTTGCATCGAGCACAGGAACGCGCAGATCTCGCCGAACTCCTCGGCGCGGCCGTAACGGCCCGCGGGGATCGACGCGCGGCGCGCGGCATGGATCGCCCCGGGATCGGCGCCCGACGCCGCGGCCTGGCGCGCCACCGCGCCGCGGATGCGGTCGGTGTCGAACGCGCCGGGCTGCAAGTGGTTGATCGTCACGCCGAACCTGGCGACCTCGCGAGCGACCCCGGCGAGGAAGGCGGTGAGGCCCGCGCGCGCGCCCGACGAGACGTCGAGGCCCGGGATCGGCGCGCGCACCGAGCCCGACGTGACGTTCACGATGCGGCCGAAGCCGCGTTTGGTCATTGCCGGCAACACCGCCTTGGCCAACAGGATCGGCGCCAGCATGTTGGCCTCGACGCCGGCGAGGATCTCGTCGCGGCCGACCTCGGAGAATGGCCGATAGGGCGGCCCGCCGTTGTTGTTGACCAGGATGTCGGGATCGGGACAGGCGGCGAGCAAGGCCGCCCTGCCCGCCTCGGTCGACAGGTCGGCCACGACGGACGACACCCGGGCGCCCGTTTCGGCGCGGATTTCCGCCGCAGCGGCCGCCAGCGTCGTTTCGTCGCGCCCGTTGATCCAGACCGCGCAACCGGCGCGGGCGAGGGAAAACGCGCTCGCGCGACCCAACCCCTTGCTGGAGGCGCAGACGACGGCCCGCCGATCTGCTATGCCCAAATCCATGGTTCCAACCTCCGACGGAAACGCTCGACGGCCATGCCGGCCGCGGACGGCTCGGTCGCGAGGCCGCCATGATCGCGTCTCATGTTTGTCACGGGCCGCGGTTTTTAGCATATCCGTCCGGCCGTCGGATGCGAATCGCGCAGGGTCGCCATGTATCAATTGAAGACCGGCAAATACCGCTCCCTGTTCGTGTCCGACCTGCATCTGGGCACGCGCGGCTCGCAAGCGGACCTGTTCCTCGATTTCCTCAGGCGCGTGGACGCCGAGACGATCTATCTCGTCGGCGACATCGTGGATTTCTGGCGCCTGCGGTCGCGGCTGTTCGGCAAGTGGCGCAGCGAGCACCGCGACGTCGTGCGCCGCCTCGTCGAACGCGCCCGCTCGGGCGCGCGCGTCGTGTTCATCCCCGGCAACCACGACGCGGACGCGCGCCGCTACGTCGGGCGCACGATCGCCGGCGTCGAGGTGATGCGCGACGCGATCCACGTGGGCGCCGACGGCCGGCGCTATCTCGTCACCCACGGCGACGAATTCGACGTCGTCAACGAGCGCGCGACCTGGCTCGCGCATATGGGCGACTATGGTTACGCGCTCGCCCTGTTCGGCAACACCTATCTCGCCGCCGCACGTCGTTGGCTCGGCTTGCGCTATTGGTCGTTTTCGAACTGGGTGAAGCACAAGGTCAAGGAAGCCGTGAACTTCATCGGCGCCTACGAGGACGCGCTGGTCGCCGCCGCCCGCGCGCGGGGCGCGGACGCCGTCATCTGCGGCCACATCCACCATCCCGCCATGCGCGACATCGACGGCATCGGCTATCTCAACATCGGCGATTTCGTCGAAAGCTGCACGGCGCTGGTCGAGCACCACGACGGCCGCATGGAGCTGCTGCATTGGGGCGGCGCGCCCGAAGCGGTCGCGGCGACCGAAGAGCCGGAATTGGCCGCGCAGGCGGCCTGAGCGGCTTCAGCAGAAACCGGCGACGCGGGCGACGGGATCCGCGTCCGACGGCGGCGTCCGGTGCGGCGAAATCGCGGCCGGCGGCGCTTCGGTCCGCATCGGGCAGCCGAGGAACAATTCGTCGAGCCCCTTCGCCTCGCGTTCGACCAGGTCGGCGAGCGTTTCCCCGACGCCGCGTTCGCGCATCATCCACGCGGCGTCGCGCAGGCGTTCGATCACGGCGGCGACCCGGGCGGCGAGAAACGCCGTCTCGTCGGCGATCGGCCGCGCCACCGCCGCTTCCAGCCGCCGGACCGCTTCGAGCACCGCCGAGAGTTGCGCACCCCGCGCGCGCTCGGCATGACGCGCCAAGAAGCGACGGCCGCGCTCCGTCTCCATGACGGCGGCTTCGATCTCCAGATAGGCGGCGTCGGCGGAGGGGTCTGGTTCGGCGGCCATCGGCGACCTCGAATACGCAAGGTTTCGCGTAAGCTTAACCTTCATTCATTGACGAAAGTGAAAGGGCGGCCGCCACGTCCGCTTCGCCGATCGCCCGACCATAGAGCGTGAGGCAGGGTCCCTCGGGCGCGGCGGCGGCGACCAGCGCCGGCAATTCCGAGAGGCTCGCGCGCAGGATGCGTTCGCCCGTTTGCGTCGCCCGTTCGACGAAGGCGGCGGGCGTGTCGGGTGCGACGCCCTCCGCCAACAGACGCCCGACCAGCGCGGGCAGCGTCCTGACGCCCATGTAGACGACGGTGGTGGCGGCCGGATCGACGAGCGCGCGCCAGTCGAGGTCGGTCGGCAATTCGCCGCCGCGGTCGTGCGCGGTGACGAACTGCAATCGCCGCGCGTGGTCGCGGTGGGTCAGCGAAACGCGCAGCGCCGCCGCCGCGCCCGACGCGGCCGTGATCCCCGGCACGATCTCGACCCCGTAGCCGGCCTTCGCCAGCGCCGCGATCTCCTCGCCGGCGCGGCCGAACACCAGAGGATCTCCGCCCTTGAGACGCACCACGCGCTTGCCGGCGCGCGCGAGCTCGACCAAGAGCCCGCTGATCGCCGCCTGCGCGACCGAAGGCATGCGGCCGCGCTTGCCGACGTGGATGCGCTCGGCCTCGCGGCGCGCCATCTCGACGACGCGCGGATCGACGAGGTCGTCGTAGAGCACCACGTCGGCCGAGCGCAGCAGGCGCGCCGCCTTCAGCGTCACGAGCTCGGGGTCGCCCGGCCCCGCGCCCACCAGCGCCACGCGCCCGCGCGCCGGGGCGGCCGCGTCTTGGCCGGCCGCGGCGAGGAAGGCGTCGCGTTCGGCGGCGTCCGGCCCGCGTTCGGGCCGCGCAAGCGCCATCGCGGCGAAGCGCTCCCAGACGTTGCGCCGTCCGCGGAAATCGAGCCCGAGCTTGGCCACCGCGCCGCGCCAGTCGCGCGCGGCGCGCGCCCAGTCCTTGAAGCCATGGGGCAGCAGCGTCTCGACGGCGGTGCGCAGGGCCTGGCCGAACACGGGCGCAGCACCGTCGGTCGATATGCCCACCACCAACGGCGAGCGGTTGACGATGGAGCCGAACTGGACGTCGCAGAACGCCGGCTTGTCGACGACGTTGACGAGCGCGCCGGCCGCGCGCGCGGCGCGGGCGAAGGCGGCCGCCTCGTCGTCGTCGGCGCAATCGCCGATCGCCAGCGCCCTGTCGGCGAAATCGGCCTCGGTCCAGCGGCGCGCGTGCAGGGTCGCGGCGGGCGCCAGCGCGGCGACGAAGTCGCGCGCTTCCTCCGAGGGCGCGGGCGCGACCACGTCGACCAGAGCGCCCGCCGCCACCAGCAGCTCGACCTTCCAGATCGCGCCTTGCCCCGCCCCCGCCACCAACGCGCGACGGCCCCGCAGCTTGTGGAACAAGGGCAGCGTCGCCAGCGCCTCGATGCGCGCGCGGCGCGCCTCGGGGGCGCCGGAGGCGGCGCTCATTCGCCGGCCTTGGGGGCCACCAGCGGCCCCGGCATCGCGCGCTGCGCCTCCTCCATCAGCGCGTCGGCGTGCGCCTTCAGGTAGCGCTGCACGACGAACGCGCCGACGACCGCCAGCAGAAGCGCGGCGATCCCCACCGGCCGCGCATAATGCTCGAACGCCTTGCCCAGCATGTAGCCGCCGGTGGCGAACAGCGTCGCCCATGTGACGCCGCCCAGCGCGTTGAAAACCAGGAATTCCGGCCACGGCAGGCGGTTGATGCCCGCCAGCAGCGCCGCGAAGGTGCGCAGGATCGCCACGAAGCGACCGAAGAACACGATCTTTCCGCCGTGCTTGCGGAACATATATTGCCCGAGCTTCAGGCGCGGCTCGTCGAGCCCGATCCGACCGCCGTAGCGCAGGACGAGCGGAAAGCCGAACTCGCGGCCGATCCAATAGCCGACGTTGTCGCCCAGCACGGCGGCCGCGGTCGCGGTGGCGATCACTGCGGGAAGCGACAGCTTGCCCTGCCCCGCGAAGATCGCCGCGGTCACCAGCGCCGTCTCGCCGGGCAACGGCACGCCGGCGCTCTCCGCCAGCACGACGAAGAACACCGCATAGAGGCCCCAATGCGAGATCAGCTGGCCGACGTGCCCGATCAAGTGCATCGCGCGCTCCCGAAAGGCCGCGCTTGTCGGGCAAGCGGAAGGCCCCGTCAATGGCGGCGGTCCGCCGCGCTCACGGCCACGTGATCGCGCCGCGAGCGGGCGCGCCGTGAAACCGCGGGCACGGCGGCCCGTTAACAGGACACGCGCGACGCAAGCGCGAAATCCAAGGAGTTCCCGATGAAGAAGTTCAATGCGCCTTTGGGCGCCACGGTCGCGCTCGCCCTCGCTCTGGGCCTCGGCGCCGCGGTCGCCAAGGTCCCGATGGTCGGCGGCGCGCCGATGTATGCCAGCCTCACCATCCCGCAGAACGCCTCGAAGGCGAAGAACCTGACGACGCTGGTGGCGGCCGTGAAGGCGGCCGGCCTCGTCGACACGCTGGCGGGCCCGGGCCCCTTCACGGTGTTCGCGCCCACCAACGCCGCCTTCGCCAAGTTGCCGGCCGGCACCGTGCCGACGCTGCTCAAGCCCGAGAACAAGGCGACGCTGACCGCCGTGCTCACCTATCACGTGGTCGCCGGCAAGGTGACGGCCGCCGACCTCGTCAAGATGATCAAGGCGGGCGGCGGTAAGGCCATGCTGAAGACCGTGCAAGGCGGCGAACTGACCGCCGAGATGAAGGGCGGCCATGTCGAGATCGTCGACGCCAAGGGCGGCGTCGCGACGGTGCGGATCGCCGACGTGATGCAGAAAAACGGCGTCGTGCACGTGATCGACAAGGTCCTGCTGCCGATGTGACGCCAAGCGCCGTAGCCGCGCCTCCTCCCCGCGGCTACGGTGCCTTCGATGACGACGCGGACCTCACGATCGTTCGATTTCGCGATCCTCGCGCTTGCCGGCTCTCTCGGCGCCGCGGGGGTCGCGCTTGGCGCTGTGGCCGCCCACGGCGGCGGTGGCGGGCTTGGCGCGCTCGGCGCGCAATTCTTGGTGCTGCACGCAGCGGCCGGGCTCGGCGCCGGCGCGGCCGCGCCGCGGTTCAGGGGCGCGGCTGCCCCGGTGTGGCGCTGGGCGACGCTGGCGCTGCTGCTCGGCGCGGCGCTGTTCTGCGCCGATCTCACGAGCGCCGCCTATCGCGGCCGCTCGCTGTTCTCCGGCGCCGCACCCATCGGCGGGCTTGCGATGATCGCGGGATGGCTGGGGCTTGCGGGGGCGGCGGCGATGGCTGCATCAAAAGTGGATTAGTGATTTTTTTCAACGTATAATTTTTGTTTCCGTAGGTTTTAGTACGGTCTTCGATTTGCCCTTCCCCTTCCCCGCCGCCGCGCGCCGCGCCGCTTCGAGGCCGAGCGTCGCCCAAAGTCGCAATTCATCCGCATCGTCATAGGCCGCTGTCGGCAAACGCCAGAACGACATTTCCATCGGCTTGCCGCGCATGACGAACACGAACGGCGAGGAGCCCGCCGCCTCGAACCGGGCGCGGGTGACATCGTCCGTCTTCAGGAAATATTCGCCCTCGCTCAGGAAGGCGAAGCACAGCCCGTCGGCATAGATCCCCTGTCCGCCGAAAAGGCGTCGCACCGAGACGCGACCGAAGGACGAGAAAAACTCCCCGATCTCCGCCGTGTCGGCGCCGCTCAAGCGTTCGCGCCCAGCGACTCGGGATTGGCCTCGGGCTTGGCAGGCGTGATCGCCACGCTTTCGCCGCAGCCGCAGGCGGCGGTTTCGTTGGGGTTGCGGAACGTGAAGCCCGACGCGAGCTTGTCGGTCTTGTAGTCCATCTCCGAGCCGAGCAGGAACAGCACCGCCTTGGCGTCGATCAAGAGCGTCACGCCTTGGTCCTCGACGCGCTCGTCATGCGGCCCGGCGGCCGCCACGAAATCCATCGTGTAGGACATGCCGGCGCAGCCGCCGTTCTTCACGCCGACGCGCACGGCCGCGATCGGCCGGTCGGCTTTTGCCATGACCGCCTTGATGCGTTCGGCGGCGGCTTCAGTGAGCCGCACCACCTGAGGTTTCGGCCGAGCGACGGCCATTCTCACGCCCTCCGCGGTTCAATCCAGTTGTCGTCGTCACAACGACTCGCGTCAAATTATGTAGTG
>JAGWKJ010000064.1 GCA_028865375.1 Hyphomicrobiales bacterium
ATCCCGTCCTTGTTCTTCACCAGCGCGGTCTTGTTCTCCTCGCGGATGATGTCCATGCACAGCTCGACGCATTCGTCGCAGATGAACACCGTCGGGCCCGCGATGAGCTTCCGGACCTCGTGCTGGCTCTTGCCGCAAAACGAGCAATAGAGCGTCGTCTTGCTTTCGGCGGCGCCGTCCTTGGCCATTGTGCTCTCCGTCGTGACCGCCCCGCCCGCGTTCCGCGCGAGATGACAGCTTCGTTAACGATATAGGCGAGCCGCTAACAAAGTGTAGCGGCGGCGCCCCGATTGTCCGCCGATCGCCGGAGCGGTCCGCGCGACCCGCCGGCCGGCCGGCCTCCCGATGCGACGTCGCGCGCCCGAGACCGTCGCCCAGTCCAACACCATATGGGCCGCCCGATCAAGTCACGCCCCCCGCCCAAAGACGGAAGGTCGCGGCGCTCTTTCAGGCAACCATTTGATTTGTCAAACTTTTTGCGGAGGTTCCGGATCTTCCGGGCGCTTCGACTGCACGTGATCGACGATGCCGAAGTCCTTGGCTTCGTCGGCCGACATGAAATGGTCGCGGTCGAGCGTGTTTTCGATCGACTCGTAGTCGCGGCCGGTGTGCTTGACGTAAATCTCGTTCAGCCGGCGCTTCACCTTGAGGATGTCCTCGGCGTGACGCTGGATGTCCGAGGCCTGTCCTTGGAAGCCGCCCGACGGCTGGTGGACCATGATTCGCGCGTTGGGCAACGCGAAGCGCATGCCCTTCTCGCCGGCGCACAGCAGCAGCGACCCCATCGAGGCCGCCTGGCCGATGCACATCGTGGTCACCTTGGGACGGATGAACTGCATCGTGTCGTAGATCGACAGTCCCGCGGTCACCACGCCGCCCGGCGAATTGATGTAGAGCGCGATTTCCTTCTTGGGATTCTCGGCCTCGAGGAACAGGAGCTGCGCCACCACGAGCGAAGCCATGGAATCCTCGACCGGCCCAGTCAGGAACACGATGCGCTCGCGCAGCAGGCGCGAGAAGATGTCGAAGGAACGCTCCCCGCGGTTCGATTGCTCGACCACGATCGGCACGAGGAGGCTGTCGTAAATTTCGCGGGGGTCGCGCATCTTTCGGGGTCTCGGCTCTGGTGATCTGCGAATCGGGCGAACCCCGAAGATAGTGACGCCGGCTCGGGGCGCAATGGCCCATGTCGGTCCGTCCGTCGATCCGGCGCCACAGGGCCGCATTTTGCGATTATCGCCGCAACGTCTATTCGACCTGCATTGCGCGACCGGGAATCGCTCCGTCATGGCGTTCATTGTCATCGTATTCGGCTTGGCGCTGGCCGGTTCCGGCGCCTATGCCGGCTTTCGCGGCTACGGGCTGATCGGCACGGAAGCGGGCTTCGCGCTGGCGCTGGGCGGCGCGTTCGCCGTCTGCACCGGCCTGACCCTGATCGCGCTGGGCCTGATCCTGCGGCGATTGAACGTCATCGGGCGCACCCTCGCCGACCGGCCGCACCCGGCCGCGGCGGAAAGCGCGCCGTCGCCGCGCGTCGTTCCGCCCGCCGGCGAGCGGGCGCGCGCCGCATCGGAGCGCCCGGCGATCCCGACGAGAGCGGCGTCGGAAGTCGAAACGACGCACGAGAACCGGACGACCGCGCCCGCCGTCGATGTAGCGGACGCGGGACCGGCGCATGCCCCCGCGCCGGCGCTGCCGTCCTCGGTCGTCGACATCCTGCGGGACTCCGCGCCGGCGGACGCCGAAAGCCCGGGCGGATCGGCGTCGACGAACGAACGCGGCGAAGCCGAGGCGACGACGCCCGACGTTTCCCTCGAAACCGTCGAACGCGCTGCGGCCTCGCCGACCATCGTCGGCGTCCATCGCGCGGCCGGCGCCGAATACGCGCTCTATTCGGACGGTTCGATCCTCGCGCGCACGCCGGCCGGCGACCGGCGCTTCGCCTCGATGGACGAGATGCGCGTCTTCCTGCTTGAACGACGCAGCGGCGACGGCGATCAGTCTTCGTCCGCGAGCCCGACGCAGGACAGCGCGAAGGCATAGACGAGCGCGATTTCCTCCAGCGCGGCGAACCGGCCGCCCGGCCCGCCGTGGCCGGCGTCGAAGTCCAGCGCGAGCAGCGCCGGCGCGTCGCCGAGCTGCGTCTCGCGGAGGCGCGCGACCCATTTCGCCGGTTCCCAATATGTGACGCGCGGATCGGCGAGGCCGGCGATCGCCAGTACCGGAGGACGTCGCGCGGGACGCACGTTGTCGTAAGGGCTGTAGGCGAGGATCGCCGCGAAGTCGCCGGCGTCCCGGATCGGATCGCCCCATTCGCGCCATTCGATGGGCGTGAGCGGCAAATCGGGGTCGAGCGCCGTGTTGAGCACGTCGACGAACGGCACGTCGGCGACGATCCCCGCGAACGTCCCGGGCGCGCGGTTCAGCGCGGCGCCGACGACGATGCCGCCCGCGCTGGCGCCGCGCGCCACGATGCGTCCCTGCGCCGCGTGCCCCGTCTCGACGAGCCGCGCCGCGCAGGCGAGGAAGTCCCCGACCGAGTTCGCCTTGGCGCGCAGCCTTCCGCCCTCGCGCCAGGCCGCGCCCTTTTCGCTGCCGCCGCGCACGTGCGCGATCGCGTAGGTCATGCCGCGGTCGAGCAGCGAAAGACGGTGGCTTGAAAACGTCGGGGCGACCGAATCCCCATAAGCCCCATAGGCGTGGAGCAGCAGCGGCGCCGTGCCGTCGGGCGGCCGGTCGGCGCGACGGACCAGCGAAATCGGCACCTCCGCGCCGTCGGCGGCGCGCGCGTGCAGCCGCGTCGAGACGTAGGCCGACGGGTCGTAACCCGACGGCAGGATCTGCCGCTTGAGCGCCGTCTCCTCGCCGTCGCCGCCGCGTTCCCGGACTTCCCATGGCCGGGTCAGGCCGGTGACCGCGTAGCGCAACGCGGGCGCGTCGAACTCGGCGCCCTCGACGAGCTCGATCTCGCCGCAAGGATCGGTCGCCGCCACCGCGTCCTCGGCCCCGCCGTCCCATGCGCGCGATCGCAACCGCGGCGTCGCATCCTCCATTTCGAGCCAGGCGAGCCGGTCGCGGCGGGCGACGAAGTCCCGGATCGTCCGGCCGGCGACCTCCGGCACGAGCGTCCGGCCCGGCGCCGACGGATCGTCGAGCGCCAGCGAGTCGATGCGGAAATCGGGCGCCCCGTCGTCGTGCAGGACGATCAGCCGGTCGCCGCAAACCTCGACCCGGCGCGACACGCCGGCCTTGCGCGGCAGCACGAGCCGTGTCGCGGCGCCGTCGCCCGAGAGGTCGACGAGACGGATTTCGGTGGCGTCCTGCGCGCGCGGGGCGACCACCGCATGATCGCCGGACAACGTGGAATCGAGGTCGACGAGCCACGCGGGATCCGCCTCTTCGTAGACCGCCGCGTCGGCGGCGACGGGTTCGCCTATCCGGTGCCGGAGCACGCGGCTGGCGCGGTGGTTGGCGTCCACCGCCACGTAGAGGAACCAGCGCGCGTCGCGCGACCAGGCCACGATGCCGGTGGTGTCCCCGACCACGTCCGGGAGATCGCGGCCCGAGACGAGATCGCGCACGCGGATCGTCCTGAGTTCCGCCCCGGCGTCGTCGGAACTCCAGGCGAGCAGCCGGTGATCGGGCGAATGTTGCGCGGCATGGAGCTCGAAATAGGGCCGCCCGCGGGAAATGCGGTCGGCGTCCAGCAGCACTTCCTCTTCCCCGCCGCCGCGTGGGCGCCGGCAGACGATCTCGTGTTGCCCGCCCTCGCGGTGGCGGCAATAATATTCCCATGGCCCGTCGGGCGTCGGGGCGTCGACGTCCTCGTCCTCCATGCGGGCGCGCATTTCCTCGACGAGGCGACGGCGCATCGGCGCGAGCGGCGCAAGGACTTCGCGCGCGTAGGCGTCTTCCGCCTCCAGCGCACCACGGATGTCGGCGGGCAGCGTCGCGGGGTCGCGCAGCACCTCGGGCCAATTGGCCGCCTTCAGCCACGCATAGGGATCGGCGGAATCCAGCCCGTGCCGCCGCGTGATCGCGTCGACGCGCTTCGGCCGGGGAGGCCGAGGGCGCGGCCCCTCCGGCGGCATGGCGGACCCCTCAGGCAGGGTCGCGCTTGAGCGACAGCGCGGTGCCGTTCATGCAGAAACGAAGGCCGGTCGGCCGCGGTCCGTCGGGAAAGACGTGACCCAGATGAGCGTCGCAGCGCGCGCACAGCGCCTCGGTGCGCACCATGCCATGGCTGCGGTCCTCGCGCGTCACGACGGCGTCCTTCTCGACCGGCGCGAAGAAGCTCGGCCATCCGGTGCCCGAATCGAACTTGGACTCGGAACGGAACAGCGGCTCGCCGCAACAGACGCAGGAATAGACGCCCTTGTCCTTCGAATCCCAATAGGGGCCCGTGAACGCGCGTTCGGTACCGCCCTCGCGGGCGACGCGATATTGGTCCTCCGACAGCGTTTCGCGCCATTCGGTCGCGGTTTTCACGATCTTTTCGGCCATGTCGGTCCCCTTTCGCCGGTTTGTCTATGCTCGACCCGTTCCGCCCGCAAGCGCGACTCGCTCGCGTCTTGCTCACGTTTTCCGGAACGGAAGTTTGCAAAACATATTTACTTTGCCCCAAAGATTATACTAAAGAATCTCACGCGATCGACGCCGCGTCTCTTGTCGCGTCGAGGGTCCAAAGCAAGAACCAAGTCGAAAGACGCGTCCAAAGGACGCAAAACGGGACGAACAAACATGGAAGAAAACAACAAGGTCGAGCGTGCTTCGAGCGTAGAGCTCGCCGCAGAGATCGTATCGGCCTATGTCGCCAACAACACGGTTCCGGCCGGCGAGCTCGCGAACCTGATCGTGGAGGTCCACTCGGCCTTGGCGCGCGCCCACGGCGGCCAAGGCGCCGCGCCCGCGGCCCCGGCCGAGCCCCAGAAGCCGGCGGTGCCGCCCAAGAAGTCGCTTTTCCCCGACTACATCATCTGTCTGGAGGACGGGAAGAAGTTCAAGTCGCTGAAGCGCCACTTGAGCACGCACTACAACCTGTCGCCCGAGCAATACCGCGAGAAGTGGGGCTTGGCGTCGGACTATCCGATGGTGGCGCCGAACTACGCGCAGGCGCGCTCGGCCCTCGCCAAAAAGATCGGCCTCGGCACTACGCGCGGCAAGCGCGGGAAGTGACGCGGCGGCGCCGGCTTCGGGCCGGCGCCCGGATTCCGGCTGCGCCCGTCGCGCGGCCGGAATTTTTTGTCTAGAGGTCCTTCGACGCGGCCCGCCGCCGCGAGCCGGAACCTCGATGCGTCGCCTGCTGGTCCAACCTCCCCGATCGCGCGCCGCCGACGCCGCGTTGCGCGTCGCGCTTCTGGGACCCGCGGTCGCCATCGTGGCCGCCGCGGCTTCGCGCCTCGGCCGCCTCGCGCCGGGACCGACCCTGACGGTGTTCGCGGCGGGGCTGGGCTTGGCGGTCCTTTCGCTGTTGTTCGCGGTCGCCGCCGGAGCGGCGATCTGGCGCTTCGGCCTGCGCGGCGCGGGGTCCGCCGCCTTCGCGGCCGCGATCGCGATCGCGACCTTGGCCTGGCCGGCGCGGCTCGCCGCCTATGCGCTGACCCATCCGGCATTGCGCGACGTCTCCACGGACATGCGTTCGCCGCCGACGTTCTCCCCGTCGGCCAGCGTCGCGGCCGCGCGCGGCACGCCGGCGCCGGACAAGCCCGACGCGGCGAGCTTGGCGGCGGAAGGCGCGCTGGCGCGCCCGCCCGAACCGCTCGAACTCGACGTGACGGCGGAACAAGCCTTCCGGCTCGCCTCGGCGAGCGCCAATCGGCAGGGTTGGGCGATCGTCGTCGACAAGCCGCCGGGCCCGCGCATCGGCTCGGGCCGCATCGAAGCCGTCGCGCGCACGCCCGCGCTGGCGTTCCCGCTCGACGTCGCGCTTCGCGTGACGCCGGCCGGCGGGCGATCGCGGATCGACATGCGGGTCGTGGCGCGCGCGCCCTTGCACGACTTCGGCGCCACGCTGTCGCTGCTTCGCTCGACGATGGCCGACATCGACGCCGCCGCCAACGGCCGTTGAGCGATCAGCCCCGCCGGCGATAGTTCGCGCCGGGCGTCGCCTCGCCGTCGGCTTCGGCGAGGCCGCGCGCGACGAGGTCTTCGAGGTGCGCGAAGGTCGTCAGGCGCGCGGCGGGCGCCAGTGCGGGGGCGAGGCCATCGTAGAGCCTCGCGACGATGGCCGCGACGGTCGCGTCGCCCGCGCCGAGCCGTTCGAGGATCGCCGCCTCGCGTTGGCGGCGATGGTGAAGCAGCGCGCGGACGTAGCGGGCGGGCTCGCGCACGGGGCCGCCGTGCCCCGGCCAATAGGTCGTCTCGCCGCGCGCGCGCAAGGCCTCGAGCGAAGCGAGATAATCGCCCATCGAACCGTCGGGCGGCGCCACGACGCTGGTCGACCATGCCATCACGTGATCGCCCGAGAACAGCGAATCGCCCTGCGCGTGGGCGAAGCAGAGATGGTTGGCCGCGTGGCCCGGCGTCGCGACGGCCTCGAAGGAATAGCCCTCGCCGCGCAGGACGTCGCCGTCGGCGAGGATGCGGTCGGGCGCATGATCCGGGTCGTGGGCCGCGTCCAGCCCTCCGGCGGCGCCGGGATGGCGCGGCCGGTGCGGCGCGCAGCCGACGATCTCGGCGCCCGTCGCCGCGGCCAGCCGGCGCGCGGCCGGTGAATGGTCGCGATGCGTGTGGGTGACCAGGATATGGGCGATCCGCTCGCCCTCGGTCGCGGCGATCAGGGCGGCGACGTGCGCCGGATCGTCGGGACCGGGATCGACGACCGCGACGATTCCGCGGCCGACCACGTAGGTGCAGGTCCCCGTATGCGTGAATGGCGACGGATTGGGCGCGACCATGCGGCGGACGCCCGCCGCCACTTCGCGCAGGACGCCCGCCGACACGTCGGCGGCGGCGACCAGCTCGTCGGCTCGATCTCCGTCCAATCGCCCCTCCGGCGTCCTTGTTCGCCATACGAGGCGACCTTATAGAGCGTTCCGGCCCCGCCGCATCGGCGGGCGTTCGCTTGGAGACGACGATGCGCGACGCCAGCTCGACAGCCCTGCCCGCCCTCCTGCCGAAGGGCGCGGTCGCGCCTTGGGCGTCGCGCGCGGCGCTGGCATTGGCCGGCACGGCCGCGCTCGCCCTCTCGGCCAAGGTGCAAGTGCCGTTCTACCCCGTCCCGATGACCATGCAGACGCTGGTCGTGCTGGCGATCGGCGCGACCTATGGATTGCGCCTCGCCACCGCGACGCTGGCGCTCTATCTCGCCGAGGGGTTCCTCGGCCTGCCGGTGTTCGCCGGCGCGGTCGCAGGTCCGGCCTACATGGTGGGTCCCACCGGCGGCTACCTGATCGGCTTCCTCGCCGCCGCCGCCGCGCTCGGTTTCGCCGCGGATCGCGGATGGCTGCGCCGCGCGCCGTCCTCGCTCGGCTGGCTGGCGGGCGCCCACGCGCTGGTGTTCGCATTCGGCTTCGCGTGGCTGGCCCGCCTGATCGGCCCGCAAAAGGCCTGGATCGCCGGCGTCGCGCCGTTCTATGCGGCGACCGCCCTCAAGACCGTGTTGGCTTGGATGGGATCGATCGGCTGGACGGCCTGGATCGACGGGCGCGCGCGCGGTTGAGCGGACGCCGCCCGTTCAATCGACGCGCACCGGATTGGCGACCGCGGCCGCGCGGCTGTGCATGAAATGCGGCGCTTCGACGCCGAGGCCGGACGCGAGGCCGGGCGCCGCGCCGGGGACGCGGCCGAGACCGACGAAGGCGACGGCGCCCAACGCCGCGGACAGGACCGCGGCGAACCAGAACCGGCGGCGCGCGTCCGTCACGAGGTCCTCCGCCGCGAAAGCGAATCCCTCTTCCCCGACGATCCGTTCGTCCAAAGTCCCCATGGCGCCCATGACGCCCTCCTCCATCGCGGAAACGAGCGACCCTTCCGCCGTTTCCTTATGGACTTATGTAGTTGCACCTAGAATGAACGAAGGTGCGCCCGCGCACGTTTCGAGTCCGCACGGTGAAATTTTCGTGACCGAAGCCCATTGAAAGCCCGGAGAGCCGCCTTGAAGCCTTTCGCCGTCGCCGCCATCGCATCGCTCGGCCTGCTCGCGCCCGCCTTTGGCGCGGCAATGCCCAAGAGCAGGCCCGCGCCCAAACCAGACCCGACCCTGATCGCGGCGGGCGACGCGCGATTCGCTTCGCTGGTGCGGGTGACGGCGGGCGGCCGCGGCTGCGCCGGCGCCTTGGTCGCGCCCGATCTCGTGTTGACCGCCGCCCATTGCGTCGCGGCCGCGGCCGACGATCCGACGAAAGCCAAGGTGCATTTCGTCCTCGACCTGCGAAAACTCGACCCCAAGTCGCCTGCGACCTCGCGCGACGTGACCGAAGTCGACGCCAACGCGCTCGATGCCGGCCCGATCCTGCGCTCCCTGCCCGCCGGCCTCGGAATCGCCGACGTGGCGTTGCTCCGGCTCGACCTGCCCGCGCCCGACGGCGCCGTTCCGGCACGGCTCGATCCCGCCGCCGCCGCCAAGGCGGTCGCGTCAAAGGCGAAGGTATTCGCGCTGGGCTATGCCGGCCCGTTCGCGCGCGCCGCGGAGGCGATCTTGGTCGCCGGCCCCGGCGGCGCGCTGCGCGGCGCCTTGCGGCCGGCCGCGCGCGCGGCCTGCGCCATCGACGCCGGCGGGCCGGTCGTGGGCGTCGACGACAAGGGCGCGGCCTATCTCGTCGCCATCGATGCCGGCGGGCTCGGCTGCGGCAGGCCGGCCGAAGTCGCGCCGTTCGCCGCCAATCGCGATTGGCTCGCCGAGACGGCGGCGCTGTCGGGGCTGTCGCTCGTCGTGCCGGCGCTGGCAGACGACCCGGGCGCGTGCGCGAAGGTGGCGATGGACATCGAAGGCGAGCCCGGCAAGCAATCCTTCGTCTTCAAGCTGACGAACGGCTGCGCGGCCGCGGTCGCCTGCCAAGTGCGCGGCTGGACCGTGCCGCAGGAGAAGAAGATCGCCTTCTCGCTCGCGCTGAAGGCGGCGGCCGGCGCCGAGGCGACCGGCAAGCTCCCCGGGGCCAATCCTCACGACGAGGAATTTCACGCGGCATATTGCTCGGCGGCGACGCCCTAACGCGTTGCGTTCCCGCCGTCGGGCATCACCCCGCCGGCCGCCGGTGCGCGACGATGGCGTCCGCCGCCTTGCCGACGAGCTCGGCCAAGTGGTCGAACCGCGCCGAGTAATCGCCGACGCCGGCGGTCGCCGAGCGCAGCTCGACCACGAAGCCTTCCATCTCCGATTCCGGCACCAGCGCGCGCAGCGTGTCCCAGCCCTCCCAGCCCTCGCGCGGCTCGAAACCGAGGATCTGGCCGCGGCGTCCCGACACGATCTGGCTGGCGCGCGAGATCGTCTCTGACGGCGCGTGGACGTCGAGCGCCAGGATCGGTTCGAGCAGGATCGGCCGCGCCTTGACGAGCGCCTCCGACACGGCGAGCCGGCCGGCGGCGCGGAACGCCATGTCGGAGGAATCGACCGGATGGTGCGAGCCGTCGACCAGCGTGGCGGCGAGGTCCACCACGGGAAATCCGAGCGGCCCCTTGCCGAGGCCGTCGCGCACGCCAGCCTCGACCGACGAGAAATATTGCCGTGGCACCGCGCCGCCGTGCACCGCCTCCTCGAACCGGAAACCCTCGCCGCGCGCCAGCGGCCGGAAGTCGACGACCACGTCGGCGAACTGGCCGTGCCCGCCGGTCTGCTTCTTGTGGCGCGCGCGGACGTGGGCGGGATCGCGGATCGATTCGCGATAGGCGACCGAGGGCTTCCGCGCGCCCACCGAGACGCCGTAGCGCGAATCCAGCCGCTCCAGCGCGACGCGAAGGTGCATCTCGCCGCGGCCGGCGAGGCGCAACTCGCCCGCCTCCGCGTCGTTGAGGAGGACGAGGCCGGGATCCTCGTCGGCGAGCTTGGCGATTGCGGCGGCCACCCGCACTTCGTCCTTGCGGTCCTTCACGTCGAGCGCGACCGCGTGGACCGGCGGCACGGCGCGCCGCGGCGACGGTTGCGCGGGGGCGGCCTTGCCCTCGGCGAAGGCGTCGCCGGTGGCGATCCGTTCGAGCTTGGCGAAGGCGGCCGTCTCGCCGTCGGCCGCGCGCTGCGAGCGCGCGAGCGAGGCGCCCACGAACTTCGACAGCCCGGCGATCCGGTCCTCGGCGCCCGAGGGTCCGGTCACGGTCGCGCCCTCGGAGAACGTCCCGCGCAGCACGCGCGCCACCGTGACCTTGCCGCCATGCGCGGTGTGCAGGGTGCGGATCGCGTGGGCGAGCGGCGGGCCTTCGGCGGCGATGCCGAGCCGCGCGCGCGTCGCGGCGATGCCCGCCGCCTCGTGACGAAA
>JAGWKJ010000372.1 GCA_028865375.1 Hyphomicrobiales bacterium
CGCCTTCGCGCGCATCAGCGGCGAGACGGCGCCGCTGCTGTTCACCGCCTTCGTCAACCAGTTCATGAGCTTCGATCCCAACGGGCCGGTGGCGAGCCTGCCCGTGGTGATCTTCCAGTTCGCGCTCTCGCCCTACAAGGACTGGCAGTCGCTGGCCTGGACGGGCGCGCTGATCGTCACCTTCGCCGTGCTCGGCCTCAGCGTCGGCGCGCGCGCGCTCGTCGCCGCCGGAAAGGACCGGAAATGACCGACATGCAGGCCGCCGCGACGCCCGCGCCGCCTCCCCCGCAACCCGACGCCGCGAGCGCGGCGGCGACGCGGCCCAAGATGACGGTGCGCGGACTCGACTTCTTCTACGGCGCGACCAAGGCGCTGAAGGGCGTGTCGATCGACCTCGCCGAGCGGCGCACCACCGCCTTCATCGGCCCGTCCGGCTGCGGGAAATCGACGCTGCTGCGCGTGCTCAACCGGATGTACGCGCTCTATCCAGGCCAGCGCGCCGAGGGCGAGGTCCGGCTCGACGACATGGACGTGCTGGCCGAGGGCGTCGACCTCGACGCGCTGCGCGCGCGCGTGGGCATGGTGTTCCAGAAACCGACGCCGTTCCCGATGTCGATCTACGAGAACGTCGCCTTCGGCGTCCGCCTCTACGGCCGCATCGCCAAGTCGGAGATGGACGGCCGCGTCGAGAGCGCGCTGCGCCGCTCCGCGCTGTGGGACGAGGTGAAGGACAAGCTCGGCACGTCGGGCCTCGGCCTCTCGGGCGGCCAGCAGCAGCGGCTGTGCATCGCGCGCACCGTGGCGCTGAGCCCCGAGGTGATCCTGTTCGACGAGCCGACTTCCGCGCTCGACCCGATCTCGACCGCGCGCATCGAGGAGCTGATCGACGAATTGAGCGAGGACTACACGATCGCCATCGTCACCCACAACATGCAGCAGGCCGCCCGCATCTCCGAGTTCACGGCGTTCATGTACCTCGGCGAGCTCGTCGAGTTCGGCGAGACCGGCCGCGTCTTCACGGCGCCGCGGGACGCGCGCACCCAGAACTACATCACCGGCCGCTTCGGCTGAGGCGGCGGAGACCCGACATGAGCGACCACACGATCAAGGCCTACGACAAGGAACTCGACGGCATCGGCCGGCGTATCGCCGAGATGGGCGGCATCGCCGAGAAGATGGTGGGCGACGCGATGGAGGCGCTGGCGACGCTCGATTCCGGGCTGGCGCAGGCGGTCGTCCAGGCCGACCCGCGGCTCGACGCGCTGCAGCGCGAGGTCGAGGACGCCGCCGTGACGACGATCGCGCGCCGGCAGCCGATGGCGGTCGACCTGCGCGAGATCGTCGGCGCGATCCGCGTCGCCGGCGACCTCGAGCGCATCGGCGACCTCGCCAAGAACGTCGCCAAGCGCGCGCTGAAGATCGGCCCGGAGGAGCGCGTCACGCGAGCCGTGGTCGGCCTGCGCCACATGAACGACATCGCCGCCGCCCAGCTCAAGGACGTGCTCGACGCCTTCGCCCAGCGCGACGCCGAGCGCGCGCGGGCGGTTTGGCTGCGCGACGGCGAGCTCGACGCGCTGGAGGACTCGGTGTTCCGCGACCTGCTGACCTTCATGATGGAGGACCCGCGGGACATCAGCTTCTGCGCCCACCTGCTGTTCTGCGCCAAGAACGTCGAGCGCATCGGCGACCACGCCACCAACGTCGCCGAGACCGTCTATTACCTCGTGACCGGCGCCTCGCTGCCCACCGACCGGCCGAAGGGCAAGGCGCCGCGCGCGGCGGAGGGAGGCGCGCCATGAGCGCCCGCACGCGCGAAGGCGCCCCGCGCATCGTGGTGGTGGAGGACGAGGCGGCGATCGCCGCGCTGGTCGCCTACAACCTCGAGGCGGAAGGCTACGCGGTCGAGATCGTGGGCCGCGGCGACGAGGCCGACCTGCGGCTGGCCGAAGGCGGCGCCGACCTCGCCATCCTCGATTGGATGCTGCCCGGCGTGTCGGGCGTGGAGATCTGCCGCCGCCTGCGCGCGCGCGAGGCGACGCGCGCGCTGCCCGTCATCATGCTCACCGCGCGCGGCGAGGAGAGCGAACGCGTGCGCGGCCTGGCGGTGGGCGCAGACGACTACGTCGTCAAGCCGTTCTCCACCGCCG
>JAGWKJ010000065.1 GCA_028865375.1 Hyphomicrobiales bacterium
GCCGCCCAAGGCCTGCACGATCGAGGTCTATGGCGTGAACTTCGATTTCGACAAGGCGGTCCTGCGGCCCGAAGACGAACCCGTCCTCAAGACGGTGTTGAAGCTGTTCGCGGCGCCCTCGTTCCGCGCCGAGGTCGGAGGCCACACCGATGACGTCGGCAAGCCGGACTACAACCTCAAACTGTCCGACGCGCGCGCCGCGGCGGTCGTGGTTTGGCTGGTCGGACACGGCGTCGCGGCCGGGCGGTTGACGTCGAGGGGCTACGGCGACACGCGGCCGCTCGTCGCCAACGACACGCCGGCGCACCGGTTCAAGAACCGCCGCGTCGAGTTGCGCCGAAAGGCGTGCCGCTGACGGGCCGGCGCTGACGCCAGGCCCGTTCCGCCGCCCTTGCCCGCGCGGGGCCGCCCATGCGATGCGCCAAGCGGGCCGGACCGACCGCGGTTTGGCCCGGGCCCGTCCCGCGCTACACTGATGCGATGATGTCCACGGTCGTCGAACGCAAACCCGCCGCCGATGCGGCCCCTCGCGCCGATGCCGCCGCCGCCGCCGCGCGGGCGGCGCTCGGCGGGCGTTCGCTCGTGCTGGTGGGCATCATGGGCTCGGGCAAGACCTCGGTCGGTCGCCGCATCGCCGAGCGGCTCGGCCTGCCCTTCGCCGACTCGGACGCCGAGATCGAGCAGGGCAACGGCATGACGATCTCGGAGATCTTCGCCCGCTTCGGCGAGCCGGCGTTCCGCGAGGGCGAGCGGCGCGTGGTCGCGCGCCTCCTCGCCGAGGGCCAGAAAGTGCTGGCGACCGGCGGCGGCGCCTTCATGAACGCGGCCACGCGCGAACGCATCGCCAAGGACGCCGTCTCGGTCTGGCTGAAGCCGGAGTTCGAGACCGTCATGCGCCGCGTCCGCAAGCGGTCCAACCGTCCGCTGCTGCGCAACGCCGATCCCGAGGCCGCGATGCGCCGGCTGATCGAGGAGCGCTACCCCGTCTACGCGCTCGCCGACCACGAAGTCGCCTCCTGCGAAGGTCCGCACGAGAACACGGTCCAACGCCTGTTGGCGGCGCTGGCCCCGGGATCGACGGTCGCGCCGCCGCCGGTCGTCGCGCCGCCGCGCGAGACCGTGCGCGTCGAACTCGCCGGGCGCGGCTACGACATCCTGATCGGGCCGGGACTGCTCGACGAGGCGGGCGAACGCATCGCGCGCCTCGCGCCGGGCGCCCGCGCGCTGGTGGTGGCCGACGAGAACGTCGCCGCGCTCCATCTCGGCCGCGTCGAGGCCTCGCTGAAGCGGGCCGGCGCCCTGGCCGAGGCGCCGTCGCTGGTGCTGCCGGCGGGCGAGGGCACGAAATGCTTCGCCGCCTTCGAGCGCACCTGCGAGGCGGCGCTGGAAGCGAGGCTCGAACGCGGCGACCTGCTGGTGGCGCTGGGCGGCGGCGTGATCGGCGATCTCGTCGGGTTCGTGGCCGCGAGCGTGCGCCGCGGCATGGCCTTCGTGCAGATCCCCACCAGCCTGCTGGCGCAGGTCGATTCCTCGGTCGGCGGCAAGACCGGCATCAATTCCGGGCGCGGCAAGAACCTCGTGGGCGCGTTCCACCAGCCCGCGCTGGTGCTCGCCGACGCCGACGCGCTCGACACGCTGCCCGAGCGCGAGTTCCGCGCCGGCTACGCCGAGGTCGCCAAATACGGCCTGATCGACGACGCGGAATTCTTCGCGCGGCTCGAACGCGACCGGGCCGAGATCTTCGCCGGCGGTCCGGCACGGGCGTCGGCGATCGCCCATTGCTGCCGCGCCAAGGCGACCGTGGTCGCGCGCGACGAGCGCGAGGCCGGCGAGCGCGCGCTGCTCAACCTCGGCCACACGTTCGGCCACGCCTTCGAGCGGCTGGCGCAATACGACCCGGCCCGCCTCGTCCATGGCGAGGGCGTGGCGATCGGCATCGTCCACGCGTTCCGGTTCTCGGTCGCGCAAGGCCTGTGTGAGGCCGCCGACGCGCGGCGCGTGGAGGCGCATTTGCGCGCCGCCGGCCTGCCGACGACCGTCGCGGAGATCCGCGGCTTCAACGCCGACCCGGTCGCGATCCTCGACGCCATGGGCCAGGACAAGAAGGTGACGCGCGGCCGCATGAACCTCGTGCTGGCGCGCGGGATCGGGCGGAGCTTCCTCGCCGCCGACGTCGACCGCGGCGCGATCCTCCGCTTCCTCGAGGCCGAGGCCGGGCGCGTCCCCGATGCCTGACTGGGCGGCGGGCTGGAACTGGGGCCATATCGCGCTCGACGGCGCCGTCGTAGCGGCGGCGGTCGCGCTGTCGGCGTTTTTCTCGGGCGCCGAGACGGCGCTCACCGCCGCCTCGCGCGCCCGGATGCACGCGCTCGAGCAGGCCGGCGACCGCCGCGCGGTCGCGGTCAACCGCCTGCTCGACCGGCGCGAACGCCTGATCGGGGCGATGCTGATCGGCGGCCAGTTCGTCAACATCGCGGCCTCCGCCTTCCTCACCGGCGCGCTGCTGTCGGCCTTCGGCGGCCGGGGCGAACTGCTCGCCACCGCCATAATGACCGTGCTGATCGTGCTGTTCGCCGAGATCGCGCCCAAGACGCTGGCGGTGCTGCGCGCCGATTCGGTGGCGCTGGCGGTCGCGGGCCCGGCGCGGGTGTTCGTCGCGCTGTTCTCGCCGCTGCTGTTCGTCGCCGAGCGCGTGACGCGCGCGCTGCTCGCGCCGCTGGGCGCGGCGGCGCCGCTGGTGTCGGGCAGCGAGGAGATCATGGGCGCGGTCGAGCTGGTGCACCGCGAGGGCGGCGTGGCGCGCGGCGAGCGCGACATGGTGGGCGGCCTGTTGGACCTGTCCGAACTCGCCGTGTCCGACGTCATGGTCCACCGCACGCGGATGCGCGCCATCGACGCCGACCTGCCGCCGCACGAGATCGTGCGCGAGGCGCTCGCCTCCCCGCACACCCGCCATCCGCTGTGGCGGGGCGCGCGCGACAACATCGTGGGCGTGCTGCACGCCCGCGACCTGCTGCGCGCGCTCGACGCGGCGGGCGGCGACGCCTCCAAGGTCGACGCCGCCACGATCGCGGCGCCGCCGTGGTTCGTGCCCGAATCGACCGACCTGAAGACGCAGCTCGAGGCGTTCCTGCGGCGCAAGGCGCATTTCGCGCTGGTCGTCGACGAATACGGCGAGGTGATGGGGCTCGTCACGCTCGAGGACATCCTCGAGGAGATCGTCGGCGACATCAAGGACGAGCACGACCCCGCCGTGCAGGGCGTCAAGGCGCAGCAGGACGGCTCGATCATGGTGGAGGGCGCCACCCCGATCCGCGACGTCAACCGCGCCATGGGCTGGACGCTGCCCGATTCCGAGGCGACCACGATGGCGGGGCTCGTGATCCACGAGGCGCGCGCGATCCCCGAGCCCGGCCAGGCGTTCACGTTCCACGGCTTCCGGTTCCACGTGCTGCGGCGTACGCGCAACCGGATCACGCTGCTGCGCGTCGCCCCGATCCGCGAACGCGCGAAAGGCGCGACGGCGCGTTGACACCCCCGGCGACCGCGTCTAGACAGCGCGCGGCGCCCAGATGGCGGAATTGGTAGACGCGCTGGTTTCAGGTACCAGTGGTGAAAGCCGTGGAGGTTCGAGTCCTCTTCTGGGCACCATCTCTTTCTTTGCGATGGCGAAAACGGCGCGCGCGGCGCGCGGGGCGGGCGCGGGGCGATGACGAACAGGCTGCATCGCGGCGACTTGCCGGAAGACTTCGTCGCCGGCGACGCCGTGGCGATCGACACCGAGGCGATGGGCCTCGACCTCAGGCGCGACCGCCTGTGCGTGGTCCAGGTCTCGAACGGCGGCGGCGACGCCGAGGTCGTGCAGATCGGCGCGCGGCAAAAGCGTGCGCCGCGGCTGGAAAAGCTGCTCGCCGACCCCGGCGTGGTGAAGATTTTCCACTACGCCCGGTTCGACGTCGCCATGCTGCACCGCGCGTTCGGCGCGGTCGCCGAACCGCTGTTCTGCACCAAGATCGCGTCCAAGCTGGCCCGCACCTACACCGACCGGCACGGCCTGAAGGACCTCGCGCGCGAATTGCTGGGGATCGAGGTCTCCAAGCAGCAGCAATCCTCCGACTGGGGCGCCGCCGAACTCACCGAGGCACAGGTCGCCTATGCGGCCTCCGACGTGCTCCACCTCCACGCCATGCGCGCGAAGCTGAAGGACATGCTGGAACGCGAAGGCCGGCTCGACCTCGCGATGGCGTGCTTCGCCTTCCTGCCGCACCGCGCCAAGCTCGACCTCGCCGGCTGGAACGACAAGGACATTTTCGCGCACGAATGAGCCCCGCGCGCCGATTGCGGGCCGCGGGCGTGCGCACTATGTTGAGAACGATGCAGGGATCCAAGAACGGTCGCGCCTTGCCGCACGCGGCGGCCCGATGAGCGCCGCGGCGATCGCGGACCCGCGCGCGTCCGCTTGGCGCGCGGCGGTCCGCCATTCGCGACGGGTGGGCGCGTTGCGGCTCGCGGTGCCGGCGGCCGCGGTGGCGCTGATCGTCGCGCCCTTGGCGTTGCGCCTGCTCGCGCCGGCGACGGCCGACGCGCCGCCGGGGCCGATCGCGCCGGGTTTCGTCGGCGACGCGATGACGATGGCCGCGCCCAAGCTCAGCGGTTATGGCCGCGACGGCAAGCGATTCGCGCTCGACGCGCGCAGCGCGACGCAAAGGCCCGACGCGCCCGGCAAGGTCGGACTCGACGGCGTCGACGCGCGCCTGATCGCCGCGGACGGCGCCGCGACCGTCGTCGACGCGCCCAGCGGCCTTTACGACGGCGCGACCAAGGCGCTCGACCTCGCGGGCCCCGTCCACGTCGCCAATCCCGATTACGCCATAGACGCCGACGGCGCGCGGGTCGATTTCGTCGGCAACGCGGTGGCCTCCGACGGCGGCGCGACCTTGAACCTGAAAGCCGGCACGATCGCCGCCGACCGCCTGCGCACCCGCGCCGACGGCGGCGTCACGCTGGTTGGCCGCGTGCGCTCGTCGTTCGCGACGGCCGACGGCGCGGATTCCACCCGATGAAAATCGTGGCGGCGTTGGCCCTGCTGTTCGCGCTCGGCGCCGCGGGCGCCCGCGCGGCGACGCCGACGCCGGTGCTGCCCGGCGGCGCCGGCGGCCAGCCGGTCTCGATCTCGGCCGACCGTCTCGATTATTCCGCCAAGGACCACCAGGCGATCTACGCCGGTTCGGTCGTCGCCAAGCAGGGCGACGCGACGCTCGACTGCTCGCGCCTCGTCGTCACCTTCGCCGCGCAGGCGGGCGCAGATCCGGGCGCCCCGCCGACGTCCGGCGCGCTGGTGTCGATCGAAGCGACCGGTCCCGTCACGCTGACGCAGAAGGACGAGCGCGCCACGGGCGACCATGGCGTCTACGACCGCGCGGCGGGCACCGTGACGCTCAGCGGCCATGTCCGCCTGAGCCAAGGCGGCAACGTCACGACCGGCGACACGCTGGTCTATGCGCTGGCCTCGGGCCGCGCGACCCTCACGGCCGCGCGCGGCGGCCCGCGGGTGGGCGCCGTCTTCCTGCCGGGCTCGACGCCGCCCAAGCGCTGACCGGGAGCCGGCATGGACGCCAAGGTTCCCGACCCGCGAAAGCCGGCAGCCGCTTCGCCGCGGCAGGGCGAGGGAATGCTCGCCGCGGTCGGGCTGGCCAAGACGTTCGGCCATCGCAAGGTCGTGTCCGACGTCAGCCTCGCGGTCCGTCGCGGCGAGGCCGTCGGGTTGCTGGGCCCCAACGGCGCCGGCAAGACGACCGCCTTCTACATGATCGTGGGCTTGCTGGCGCCCGATTCCGGCCGCATCGCGCTCGACGGGCGCGACGCGACCGCGCTGCCGATGTATCGCCGCGCCCGGCTCGGTCTCGGCTATTTGCCGCAGGAGCCCTCGATCTTCCGCGGCCTCAGCGTGGAGGACAACGTCGCGGCCGTCCTGGAACTCCACGAGCCGGACCGCGCGCGGCGGACCGCCCGGCTCGATCGGCTGTTGGAAGAGTTCGGCCTGTCGGGCCTGCGAAAGTCGCGGGCGACCGCGCTGTCGGGCGGCGAGCGGCGGCGCTGCGAGATCGCGCGCGCGCTGGCGACCGACCCGGCCTACGTGCTGCTCGACGAACCGTTCGCCGGCGTCGACCCGATCGCCGTGCGCGAAGTGCGCACGATGGTGCGCCGCCTGACCGACCGCGGCATCGGCGTGCTCGTCACCGACCACAACGTGCGCGAGACGCTGGGATTGGTCGACCGCGCCTACATCATCGTCGAGGGCAAGGTGCTGGCGCGCGGCTCGCCCGACGCCATCGTCGCCCACGAGGACGTGCGGCGCACCTATCTCGGCCAGGACTTTTCCATGTGAAGCGCCGCGCGTCGGGGCGCCGCGTCAGTCGTCCTCGCCGAACCGCGCGGCGATCAAGGCGCCCAACGCATCGAGCGCCGCGCCGGCCTGGGGTCCCGCGGCCGACACCGTGATCGTCGAGCCTATGCCCGCGCCCAGCGTCAGGATCCCCATGATCGAGGAGCCGCCGACCGTCTCGCCGCAGCGCGTGACCCGTATGTCGGCTTGGTAGCGCTCGACGCATTGCACGAACTTCGCGGTGGCGCGCGCGTGCAGGCCCTTGCGGTTCACGATCTTGAAGTCGCGCGCCTCGGCGCCCTCGAAGGCCGGGGCGGGCGGACAATCGCCGTCGGAGGCCGGTGCGTCGCTCATTTGCCCGCCAGGACCTTGCTGGCGACGACGATGTACTTGCGCCCCGCCTCCTGCGCGTCGACGATCGCCTTGGAAAGCGAGCAAGTCTCGCGCGCGGTGGCGAACTTGATCAGCATCGGCAGGTTGACGCCGCACACCACCTCGACGGGCGTCGCGTCCATGACCGAGATGGCGAGGTTGGACGGCGTGCCGCCGAACATGTCGGTGAAAATGACGACCCCCGCGCCCTCGTCGACGTCCTTGGTGGCCGCCAGGATGTCGGCGCGGCGGAGCGCCATGTCGTCGTCCGGGCCGATCGACACGGTCGCGCAACGCGCCTGAGGGCCGACCACGTGCTCCAATGCGGCGCGGAACTCGCGCGCGAGGTTGCCATGGGTGACGAGGACCATACCGATCATGCTGACGCGCGCCACGTCCCAACGCGGCGGGGGGACCCCGCCGACGGGAAGGGCGCTAGATTGTGCAGCGCGGCGTAAAATTCAAGCGGAAAAATCGGCGACATTTCGCCATGTCCCAATCCGATGAACCTCCAATTAAACGTTTTGTGGCGTTGAATGCGACCGCGGGCCGCGCTGACAAGCCGTCGGCCGCTTGCTAAAGGCCGGGCATGAACGCACATACGCCTCCCCCCGCGGCGAACGAATATGCCGAACGCGCGCCGAAATCCCTGGCCGACAGGATGCACGCGCTCGGTCGCGCCGCCAAAGCCGCCGCCCGCGCGTTGGCCCTCGCCGATCCGGCGACCAAGGAGCGCGCGCTTCGCGCCGCCGCGGCGGCGCTGCGCGCCGGCTCGGCCGAGATCGTCGCCGCCAATTCCCTCGACCGCGCCGACGCCACCGCGCGCGGGACGACGCCGGCGCTGCTCGACCGGCTCACGCTCGACGCCGAGCGCGTCGAGGCCATGGCCGCCGCGGTGGAGGCGATCGCCGCCCTGCCCGATCCGGTCGGCCGCGTGATCGAGGCCTTCGAACGGCCCAACGGACTGAAGATCGAGCGCGTGGCGACGCCGCTGGGCGTGGTCGGCGTGATCTTCGAGAGCCGGCCCAACGTCGCCGCGGACGCCGGCGCCCTGTGCCTCAAGGCGGGCGACGCGACGATCCTGCGCGGCGGATCGGAGAGCTGGCGTTCGACGCGCGCCATCCACGCGCGGCTCGTCGAGGGCCTGCGTGCCGCCGGCCTGCCCGAAGCGACGATCTCGCTCGTGCCCACGACCGACCGCGCCGCGGTCGGCATGATGCTGGCGGGGCTGGACGGCGCGATCGACGTCGTCGTGCCGCGCGGCGGCAGGAGCCTCGTCGCGCGCGTGCAGGCGGAGGCGCGCGTGCCGGTGTTCGCCCACCTCGAAGGCATCGTCCACGTCTACGTCCACGCCGACGCCGACGCCGACGTGGCCAAGCGCGTCGTCCTGAACTCGAAGATGCGCCGCACCGGCGTCTGCGGCGCGGCCGAGACGCTGCTGGTCGACGCGAAGGCGGCGCCGCGGCTGCTCGCCCCGCTGGTGTCGATGCTGATCGATTCCGGTTGCGCGGTGCGCGGCGATGCCGCCACGCTGGCCGCCGACCCGCGGGCGACGGCGGCCTCCGACGAGGACTGGAGGACCGAGCATCTCGACGCGGTCATCTCGTGCCGCGTCGTGGCGGACCTCCGGGCGGCGATCGCGCACGTCGAGGCGAACGGCTCGCACCACACCGACGCCATCGTGACGGAGGACGAGGCGGCGGCCGAGCGCTTCCTGCGCGAGGTCGATTCGGCGATCGTGCTCGTCAACGCCTCGACGCAATTCGCCGACGGCGGCGAGTTCGGTTTCGGCGGCGAGATCGGCATCGCGACCGGGCGCTTCCACGCGCGCGGGCCGGTCGGCGTCGAACAGCTCTGCACGTTCAAATACCGCGTGCGCGGGACCGGCCAGACGCGGCCCTGAGCGGGCCGCGCCGCGCCGTCACATCGCGGTCGCCTTGGCGGGCGCGGCGTCCGCCGAGGCCGGCGCCGTCACGTCCTCCGGGGCGACGTCGTTGGCGGTCGGCGCGGGAGAGAGCTTGACGAACTTGGCGAGCATGGCGCGCGCAGTCTCGAGGCGCCCCGCGCCCATGCCGCTGGCGACCGCGGCGGCCTTCTTGGCCGCGTCGGGATCGCCCTGCGCCGCGGCGAGCTCGAAATACATCCACGCTTCTTCCGCGCTCGCCTTGGCGCCGAGGCCGCGGGCAAGCAGGACGCCGAGATTGTATTGCGCGTCGCGCAGGCCGAAGCCGGACGCCTTGCGGAACCAGTCGACCGCGCCCGCGTAATCGGGCTTGCCGCCCGGCGCTTCCGCCGTGAGCACGCCGAGGTTGTACATCGCGTGCACGTTGCCCGCCCGCGCGGCCTTTTCGTAGAGATCGCGGGCCTTGCCATAGTCGCGCGCGACGCCTTCGCCGCGCTCGTACATCAGGCCGAGCCGGAATTGCGCCGGCGCGAGGCCCTGCGCGGCGGCCTTGGCGAACAGGTCGGCCGACGCCTTGAGGTCGCGCGCCACGCCGTCCGCCGTCGCATAGCGCACGGCGACGAGATATTGCGCGGCGGGCGAACCGCCGGCGGCGGCCGCCTTGAGCGTCGCGAGGTCGAGCGGCGCCTTGGGCGGCGGCGCGACGGCGGGCGCGAGCGGCGTGATGGCGCCGGTGGGCAGCATGTCATAGCCGCCGGCGAGCTTCTTCGCGGCGTCGCCGCCGATCGACGCCGCGCGCTTGGGCGCGGGGCCGCGGGCATCGGCGCCCGGGCCTGGCGCCTTCGGCGCGGCGTGCGATCGCACGGGCGCGACCGGAGCGGCTCCGTGGTGCAGGAACCCGCGCACCGCCAGGAAGCCGCCCGCGCAGACCGCCAGCATCAGCAGGCCGAGCAATATCGGGCGGCGGCGCTCGTTGACGAAGGCGCGCGCCTGGTCGAACGCCGCGACGTTGGCCTCCGCGGCCGGCCTTTCGGACGCCGCGTCGGCGGCCTTTTGGGCGGCGATCTGCGCGGCGCGCCGCGCGGCCGCGATGTGGTCGCGCGCGCCGGCGCCGTCGGCCTGGGCGGCTTCGGCGTCCAGCGCCGCGCTGCGAGCGATCCGACGCGCGGCGTCGGCGACGCGGGTGGCCCGCATGGCCGGCGCGTTGGGCTCGAGCAGGAAGTCGTCGGCGGTCTGGTCGAGTTCGTCCGCGTCGCCGATCTCGACGGCGGGCGCCGCCGGCGCGGCGGAGAACGGTTCGAAGGCGTGCGCGGACTTGCCGGTTTCCGGGACCGACGCGGGCGGCCGCTGCGACGCCGCCTCGCGGAGGGGCGCGGGGGCGTCCATCGCCGGCGTCGCGACGGGGCGAACCGGCGCGGCCTGCGGCGCGCGATCCATGGGAGGCGCGAACGGCGCGGGGGCGCCGGGGCGGCGCGCCAGCTCGTCGATGGCGTCGCGCACGGCGGCGAGCGTGGCATGGACGTTGCGGCCGCTTTCCTCGTGCTGGCGGCGCAGGTCGCCGAGACCTTCGGCGAGCGAGGCGATCTGCGGGCTGGGCGCGCGTTCGGCGAATGCCTTGTCGACCGCGTCCTGGGCCGCGGAACGCGCGACGCGCGCGGCGGCGTCGAGCGCGGCGGCGAGCGAGGAATCGATGCGCTCGGCGATGCCCGCCAGCGCCCGCTCGATCGCGGA
>JAGWKJ010000373.1 GCA_028865375.1 Hyphomicrobiales bacterium
TGACCGCGGCCGAGGTGATCCGCAAGGCCGACGCTTGGCTCAACAAGACGCGCTATCTCTATGCCGAGTTCACGCAGATCGGCGCCGACGGCAAGCGTACCGACGGCCAGCTCTATCTCGACCGGCCGGGGCGGATGTCGTTTTCCTACAACCCTCCGAGCCCGATGGAAGTGGTCGCCGACGGCACGTCGGTGGCGGTGCGCAACCGCAAGCTCGGCACGCAAGTCCTCTATCTCGTCAGGCAGACGCCGCTGAAGTTCCTGCTCGCCGACAAGGTCGATCTCGCCAAGGACGTGAAGGTGCTTTCGGTATCGACCGACCCGCAGAATCCGTCCGTCCTGATCGAGGACCATCGCACGCTGGGCGGCACGTCGCGCGTGCGGCTCGCGTTCGACCCAGCCGACTTCGCGCTGAAGCAATGGACCGTGATCGATCCGCAGGGCTACAAGACGGTCGTGTCGCTCGACAAGACCGTCGTCGGCGTGAAGCCCGACGCGAAGCTGTTCGTCATCCGGGCGCAGCCGCGGCAATGACGCGCGGCCTCGCGGCGAGGAAGGCGTTGGCGGCGGAGGCGTTCGCGCGGCTGGCGGCGGCGAATCCGGCGCCGAAGTCCGAGCTCGAATACCGCGATCCCTACACGTTGCTGGTGGCCGTCGCGCTCAGCGCGCAGGCGACCGACGCGGGCGTCAACAAGGCGACCCGCCGCCTGTTCGCCGAAGCGGCGGACCCCGCCGCCATGGTCGCGCTCGGCGAGGAGCGCGTGCGCGAGCTCGTCAAGACCATCGGCCTCTACCGCAACAAGGCGAAGAACGTGGTCGCGCTGTCGCGCATCCTGGTCGAGCGCCACGGCGGGGAGGTCCCGCGCGACCGCGAGGCGCTCGAAGCGCTGCCCGGCGTCGGCCGCAAGACGGCCAACGTCGTGCTCAACGTCGCCTTCGGCGAACCGACGATCGCGGTCGACACGCACGTGTTCCGGGTCGCCAACCGGTTGGGCATCGGGCCCGGACGCACGCCCGAGGAGGTCGAACGCGCGTTGCTGGCGGTGACGCCGAAGGAATGGCTGCACGGCGCGCATCATTGGCTGATCCTGCACGGTCGGCATGTCTGCAAGGCGCGCACGCCGCTGTGCGGGGCCTGCGCGCTGGCCGACGTCTGTCCGTGGCCCGGCAAGCCGGTCGACGCGGCCGAGCCCGATCGGCGCAAGCCCGCCGCGCCTCAGCGCCAGCCGCGGCCCGCATAGTCGATCGCGTAGATCTCCGGCCGCGCGGCGATGGCGGCCATGCCGTGCAGCACGGAATCGTCGTGCACGACCATGCGGGTCGGCGTGCGCTTCACGAAATCGATCGGCGCCTTGTCCTCGAAGGCGGCGCGGAACGTCGCCGGATCGACGAAGGCCTTCAACCGCGGCAACATGCCGCCCGACAGCGTCACGCCGCCGGTGGCCACGAAGGTGATCGCCATGTCGCCGGAAAAGCGCGCCACGATGCGCCAGAACAGGCGCGCGGTGTCGGCGGCGCGCGACGCGGCGTCCGCGTTGGCGGCCGCCACGACGCCCGCCGAATCGAGTCCTTCGGGCGGCGCGCCGGCGACCGCCAGCCTCGCCGCGTGCAGGCGCGCGAGGCCGGGCCCCGACATCACGGCCTCGGTCGTGATGCGGCCGTGCACGCGCTCGAACGCGCGCCAGATCGCGGCTTCCTCGTCGTCGACGGGGCCGAAGTCGGCGTGGCAGGCCTCGCTCGACACCGGGATATGCTTGCCGCCGCTTTCGATCAGGGCGCCGATGCCCAGCCCGGTGCCCGGCCCCAAGATCACGCGCGGACCGCCGGCGACGCCCTTCGTCACCGGGCCGATCCGCATCGTCCAGTCGTCGTGCAGCGCGGGCAGGGAAAGCGCCTGCGCCTCGAAATCGTTGAGCAGCAACCCGTCGTCGAGGCGGAGCGCCTCGGCGGTCGCGGCGCCGTCGATGTCCCAGGCCGCGTTGCTGAGCTTGAGCCGCCGACCGAGCGCGGGCCCGGCGCCGCAGGCGATCAGCGACAAAGGCTCGGCGCGCAGGCGGACGAAGGCTTCGCGCGCCGCTTCGATCAGGCCCGGATAGTCGCCGGTCTTCAGATGGACGGGCGCGCCCAGTGGCGCGTCCGG
>JAGWKJ010000374.1 GCA_028865375.1 Hyphomicrobiales bacterium
GCGCCAGTCGATCCGCGGGAGCGCGTCCAGCAGCGCGTCGACGCGGCGGCCGAACGCGGCCTCGCGTGCGTCGAGCCTTTGCAGCGCTGCCCGCACGGAGCCGCCCGAAGCGACGGCCGCCGCCCGCAACGTCTCCGCCGACGCATCGCCGAGCGCCTCGCCCTGCCCCGCCAGCGCGCGTTCCACCTCGTCGGCGGACAGCGGACGCAGCACCAGGGCACGGCAGCGCGAGCGGATGGTGGGCAACGTCGCGCCCGGCCGATGGGCGACCAGCAGGAACGTGGCGTCGGGCGGCGGCTCTTCGAGGATCTTGAGGAGCGCGTTGGCGGCGCTCGCGTTGAGGTCGTCGAGCGCGTCGATCACGCAGACGCGGCGGCCGCCGGCGGCGGCGGACTGGCGGAACAGGCGCGAGCCCTCCCGCACGTCGTCGACGCGGATCTGCGTGAAATGCCGCTTGCCCCGTTCGTCCCAGCCGCGCCGCACGAGGGCGAGGTCGGGATGCGACAGCGCCTCGACGCGCCGCGCCGATGGATGGTCCGGGTCCACCGCGAGATCGCGCGCGTCGCGAGCGGCGGGCGCGGCCGGGTCCGGGTGGGCGAGCATGAACTTGGCGAACCGCCAGGCGAGCGTCGCCTTGCCGATGCCCTCCGGCCCGCCGATCAGCCAGGCGTGATGCGCCCGGCCGCTCCGATGGGCGTCGAGCAGCGTGCGCTCGGCCTCCGCATGGCCGACCAGCCCTTGCGTCCGGCGCGGATGCAGGAAGCCGTCGAGCGAGTCGGATTCCGGCGCCGCTTCGCCGTCGCGCGCGCTCATGCGCGAACCGATTTCGCGGCCGCGCGCGCGAAGCGGAATTTCGCCGCCACCGCGTTCCAGATCGCGGTCTCGACCGCGTCTTCGTCGGCGGCGGCGTCGATCAACCGGCAGCGCTTGGGTTCGCGCTCGGCGATGGCGAGGAACGCGGCGCGCAGGTCGCGATGAAACGCAAAACCCTCCCCTTCAAAACGGTCGACGGCGCCCGAGCGCGAACGCGCCCGTGCGAGGCCCCGTGCGGGATCGAGGTCGAAGACGAGCGTCAGGTCCGGCATGGAGGTCCCCACGATGGCCGCCCTGAGCGCCATGAGCAAGCCCGGATCGGCGCCGCCGCGCGCGCCTTGATAGGCCTCCGTCGAATCCGCGAAGCGGTCGCATACGACCCAGGCGCCGCGTGCCAACGCGGGCCTGATCAATGTGTCGAGCAGGTCGGCGCGCGCGGCATAGAACAGGGTCGCCTCCCCGGCCGGGCCCAAGTCGCGCGCGGCGCCCTCGAGGATCGCCTTCCGCAGGGCCTCGGCTCGCGGCGTGCCGCCCGGCTCGCGCGTCTCGACCACCTCCAGCCCGCGCGTCCGCAGGCGCGCCGCCAGCCTTCGCGCTTGGGTGGATTTTCCGACGCCCTCCCCGCCTTCCAGCGTGATGAAGCGCCCGCGCGCGCGTCGCGTCATTGGATTTTCGCGAACGCCTTGCGGATGCGGCCGGTCACGTATTCGACCGCCGAATCCCAGGCCCGAATGGGCAACGGCCCGGCCGCCACCGCCGCCGCCGTGCGCAATGGCGCATCGAGCACGAGCTGATCGCCGCCATAGACCTTGAGCCGCGCGACTTCTACGCCCGCCGACACCGGCGCCGCCAGCGGACCGCGATAGTCGATCCGGCCAGTGAGCCTGCCCGCACCCGCCCCGCGCGGGGCCATGCCGACGAGGTCGCGTTCCACGGCCAACGGCACGGAGCCGCTGGCACCGCCATAGACTTGTGCAGAGCCGACGATTTCATTTTTCTTGAACAGAGCTTTGGCCGTGAAACCGGAGAAACCCCATTCGATCAATCTGGCCGCGTCGTCCGATGCCTGTTTGGCGTCGCGGGCGCCCATCAGCACAACCACGAGCCGGCGACCGTCCCGCGTCGCCGTGCCGACGAGGGCGGCGGATTTGTCGAACTTCGCGATCTTGAAACCGTCGGCGCCGACGTTGGCGGCGAGCAGCAGGTTCTTGTTGACCTGCCGGATCTTGCTCCACGTGAAGTCGGGGATCGAGAAATAGCGCATCCGGTCGGGATGGCCCTCGACGATGCGAAACGCGAGCTTGGCC
>JAGWKJ010000375.1 GCA_028865375.1 Hyphomicrobiales bacterium
CCAAGCGGCGCGACCCCGCGCGGCGAACGCCGACGCGGCCGCGCCGCGGGCGGCGGCGCGCCCGCCGCCCCGACCAGACAACCGAGCCTGCCGTTCGCCCCCGTCAAGGCGATCTCCGACGACCGCGTGGAGGCGATCCACGAGGCCTCGCTGACCGTGCTCGAGGAGATCGGCATCGACTTCCTGTTGCCGGAGGCGCGCGACATGCTGCGCGCGGCCGGCGCCGAGGTCGCGGCCGGCTCGCAGCGCGTGCGCTTTCCCCGCGGCCTCGTCGAAGCGACGATCGGCCTGGCGCCGGAGCGCTTTTCGCTGCACGCGCGAAACCCGGCGCGCACGCTCGCCATCGGCGGTCCCGCGGTCGCGTTCTGCTCGGTCGCCAGCGCGCCCAACGCGGCCGACCTCGACCGCGGCCGGCGCCCCGGCACGATGGCCGACTTCCGCGACTTCATCCGCCTCGGCCAGTCGCTCGACGCCGTGCACCTGTGGGGCGGCTATCCGGTCGAGCCGGCCGATGTCCACGCCTCGATCCGCCATCTCGACGCGCTGTCGGACATGCTGACGCTGTCCGACAAGGCGATCCACGCATACAGCCTCGGCCGCCCGCGCATCGTCGATGCGCTGGAGATGGTGCGCATCGCGCGCGGCATCGACCGCGAGACGCTGGAGCGCGAGCCCTCGTTGTTCACGATCATCAATTCCTCGTCGCCCCTGCGGCTCGACGCGCCGATGCTCGAGGGCCTGATCGAGATGGCGCGCGCCAACCAGGTGGTCGTGCTCACGCCGTTCACGCTGGCGGGCGCGATGGCGCCGGTGACGGTGGCCGGCGCGCTGGTCGAACAGAACGCGGAGGCGCTCGCGGGCCTCGTGATGGCGCAGACGGCTCGGCCGGGCTCGCCATTCGTCTACGGCGGCTTCACGTCCAACGTCGACATGAAGAGCGGCGCGCCGGCGTTCGGAACGCCCGAATACATGAAGGCGGCGCTGGTGGGTGGCCAGCTCGCGCGCCGCTACCGGCTGCCCTATCGCTCGTCCAACGCCAACGCCGCCAATTCGCTCGACGCGCAAGCCGCCTACGAAAGCGTGTTCTCGCTCTGGGGCGCGATCATGGGCGGCGTGAACCTGCTGATGCACGGCGCGGGCTGGATGGAGGGCGGTCTGCACGCCTCGTTCGAGAAGATGGCGCTCGACGCCGACCTGCTCGACGCGGTCGCCGCCTTCCTGACGCCGCTCGACACGGAAGCCTCCGAGCTCGCGCTCGACGCGATCCGCGAGGTCGGGCCCGGCGGGCATTTCTTCGGCGCCGCGCACACGCAGGAGCGCTACCGCGCCGCGTTCTTCGCGCCCGCGATCTCCGATTGGCGCAACTACGAGAGCTGGCGGGAGGCCGGTTCGCCGACGGCGGCCGACCGCGCGCAGGCCGTCTACAAGAAGCGGCTCGCGGACTATTCGCCGCCGCCGTTCGAGCCCGAGCGCCGCGCCGCGCTGGAAGACTTCGTCGCCCGCCGCAAGGCCGAAGGCGGCGTGAAGACGGACTTCTGACCTTGGTGGACCGCGCGGGCGAACCATCGAAGCGCGCGCCGTCGCTCGTCGCGCCGGCCGCCGCTTTCGGCGCTTTCGGCGTCGGTTTCGGCCTGTGGGCGGGCGCGTCGGCGCAAGTGCTGACGCAGGCCGGCGTGTCGCCCGCGCTCTATGGCCTCGCGCTGACGCTGGAGACGGCGACCTATGTCGCGGCGATGTGGTTCGCCGGCCGGCTCTCGCGTCGTTTCGGCGTGCGGGCGACCATGCTGGCGGCGATTCCCGTCATGGCCGCGTCGCTCGCGGCGCTCGACGTCGCCTGGAGCGCGGCCTCGGTCGTGCTCGGCCTCGCCGCGGCGGGGATCGGCGGCGGCGGCGTCGACCTCGCGATGAACGCGGAGGCGACGCGCGTCGAGGCCGAACTCCGCCGGCCGGCGCTGGCGGCGATGCACGCGCGCGCGTCCGCCGGCTTCGCGCTGGGCGCCATCGCGGGCTCGTGGGTCGCGGTCCGGGCGGGACAGGGCGCGGTGGCGGCGCTCGCGGTGGCGGCGCTGTCGGCGGCCGAGGCGGTCGCTTTCCGCGCCATGCCGCGCCGGGGCGCC
>JAGWKJ010000376.1 GCA_028865375.1 Hyphomicrobiales bacterium
ATATAGAAGGCTCGGCGTCAGCGCGCTCACGCGCGCGCCTCCCCGGCCCGCCGCGCGCGCAAGCGCCGGAGCGACCCGACGACGCCCAGGACGCCGCGCGGCAGCGCGAGCGGCGTCGCGACGAACAGCGCGCCCAGCGCGTAGAGCCACGCGTCGGGCAGCGCGCCGGTGAACCAGCTCTTGGCGAAATTCACGAGGATAGCGCCGAGCGCCGCGCCCACCAGCGTTCCGCGGCCGCCGACCGCGACCCAGATCACCGCCTCGATCGAGTTCGAGGGCGCGAATTCGCCGGGATTGATGATGCCCACTTGCGGCACGTAGAGCGCGCCGGCGACGCCCGCCAGCGCGGCCGAGAAGACGAACGCCGCGAGCTTGTAGGATTCCACCCGGTAGCCGAGGAACCGCAACCGGGATTCCGCGTCGCGGATGGCGACCAGCGCGAGGCCGAACTTCGTCGCCGCGATCCGCTTGCCCAGCGCGATGCCCGCCGCGAGCGCGAGCGCCGACAGCGAGAACAGCGCCGCGCGCGTCGGCAGCGCGGCGACGGGAAAGCCGAGCGCGTCCTTGAAGTCGGTGAGGCCGTTGTTGCCGCCGAATCCCATGTCGTTGCGGAAGAAAGCCAGCTGCAGCGCGTAGGTCATGGCCTGCGTGATGATCGACAGGTAGACGCCGGTGACGCGCGAGCGGAACGCGAACCAGCCGAGCGCGAACGCGAGCGCGGCGGGGACCGCCATGACCATGGCCGCCGCATAGGCGAAATGGTCGAATCCCCACCACGCGGCCGGCAACGACTTGAATCCGAGGAACACCATGAAATCGGGCAGGACGGGATTGGCGTAGACGCCGCGCGCGCCGACCTGGCGCATCAGGTACATGCCCATCGCGTAGCCGCCGAGCGCGAAGAAGGCGCCCTGGCCGAGCGACAGGATCCCGGCGTAGCCCCACACGAAGTCGAGCGACACCGCGAGCAGCGCGTAGCAGAGATATTTGCCGCCGAGCGTCAGGACGTAGGCCGTCGGTCGCCAGTAGGAATCCGCGGGCAGCAGGGCGACGAGCAAGGGCGCCGCCGACGCAGCCGCCAGCAACAGGGCGATGGCGACCCGCGCACTCGCGTCGAGCGCGGGCCGGCGCGCCCCGGAAGCCGCGAACGGCGCGCTCACGCCTCCACCGCCCGGCCCCTGGGCGCGAACAATCCGCGCGGCCGGCGCTGGATGAACAGGATCACGAAGACGAGCACGGCGATCTTGCCGAGCACCGCGCCGGCCACGGGCTCCAGCAGCTTGTTGACGACGCCCAGCAGGAACGCGGCGAAGAAGGCGCCCCACAGGTTGCCGACGCCGCCGAACACCACGACCATGAAGCAGTCGATGATGTAGCCTTGGCCGAGGTTCGGCGACACGTTGTCGATCTGCGACAACGCGACGCCGGCGAGCCCGGCGACGCCCGAGCCCAGACCGAAGGCGAGCGCGTCGACCCGCGCGGTGTCGATCCCCATCGCCGAGGCCATGCGGCGGTTCTGCATCACCGCGCGCAGCCGCAGCCCGAACGGCGTCAGTTTCAACAGGCCGAGCAGCGCCGCGAACACGACCAGCGCGAAGACGACGATCCAGAGCCGGCCCCAGCCGATCGCCAACGCGCCAAGGCGGAACTCGCCGGCCATGAACGGGGGCGTAGAGACGTCGCGGTTGTCGGCGCCGAACGCGCTGCGCACCGCCTGCTGAAGGATCAGCGACACGCCGAAGGTCGCCAGCAGGGTCTCGAGAGGGCGGTCGTAGAGGCGGCGGATGACGCCGCGCTCGACGATCACGCCGGCCCCGCCCGACACGAGGAAGGCGACCGGAAGCGCGAAGGCGAGCGACCACGGCGCGGCGGCGGGCGCCCAGGCGGCGAGCGCGAGCTGCACGACATAGGTCGAATAGGCGCCCAGCATCGCCATCTCGCCATGCGCCATGTTGATGACGCCCATCACGCCGAACGTGATCGCGAGCCCGATCGCGACCAGCAGGAGCACGGCGCCCAGCGTGAGGCCGTACCAGACGTCCTGCGCGTGGCGCCAAATCGCGAGGCGGAAATCGATGGCGGCGATCGCCGCGTCGATCGCTCGGCGAAGGGCGGGC
>JAGWKJ010000377.1 GCA_028865375.1 Hyphomicrobiales bacterium
AAGACCATCGGCGGCGAGCCGGTGATGGCCGATCTCGCCAAGATGCCCCACCTCTTGATCGCCGGCACCACCGGCTCGGGCAAGTCGGTGGCCATCAACACCATGATCCTGAGCCTGCTCTACCGGCTGCCGCCCAACCTCTGCCGCATGATCATGATCGATCCCAAGATGCTGGAGCTGTCGGTCTATGAAGGTATTCCGCATCTGCTGGCGCCGGTCGTCACCGATCCCAAGAAGGCGGTGGTGGCGCTCAAATGGGCGGTGCGCGAGATGGAAGAGCGCTATCGCAAGATGTCCAAGCTGGGCGTGCGCGGCGTCGAGGCCTTCAACGATCGCGTGCGCAAGGCCAGGGACAAGGGCGAAACCCTCAAGCGCACCGTGCAGACCGGCTTCGACCGCGAGACCGGCAAGCCCGTCTATGAGGACGAAGTGCTCGAACTGGAGCCGATGCCCTACATCGTCGTGGTGGTCGATGAAGTGGCCGACCTGATGATGACCTCGGGCAAGGAAGTGGAGGGCGCAGTGCAGCGCCTCGCGCAAATGGCGCGCGCCGCCGGCATCCACCTGATCGCGGCGACGCAGCGGCCGTCCGTGGACGTCATCACCGGCACCATCAAGGCCAACTTCCCCACCCGCATCTCGTTCCAGGTGACGAGCAAGATCGACAGCCGCACCATCCTGGGCGAGCAGGGCGCCGAGCAGCTGCTGGGCCAGGGCGACATGCTCTACATGGCCGGCGGCGGCCGCATCGGCCGCGTCCACGGCCCCTTCGTGTCGGACGACGAGGTCGAGAAGATCGTCGCCCACCTCAAGACGCAGGGCCAGCCGGCCTATCTCGAGGAGATCACGCGCGACGAAGAGGACGAGGAGGCGCAGGACGACGACGACGGCGATGCGCCGCTCGGCGACCCCGGCTCGATGGACGCCGAGGAGCGCGGCGACCTGTACGACCGCGCGGTCGCCATCGTGCTGCGCGACCGCCGCGTCTCGACGAGCTACGTCCAGCGCCGGCTGTCGGTGGGATACAACAAGGCCGCCTCGCTGATCGAGCGCATGGAGCGCGAGGGCGTGGTCAGCCGACCGAGCCATTCCGGCAAGCGCGAGATCCTGGTGGGCGGCGGAATCGACCGCGGCGCGTTCGAGCCGGCGGCGGAAGTGGAATAGGCGCGGCGGTCAGCGGAACGGCGGCGTCACGTCGCGCGGTCGAGGGTCCCGATCATCGATTCGACGGCATCGAGCAGCGAAGGAACGTCTTCACGCGCCGCGCGCCAAATGGCGCGTTCGAGGACATCCTCGTAGTCGTGCCTGTAAACGTTTCCGGCGCCCATGATGGCGCGCCAAGGCAGGTCCCGGCGCGACTCGCGGAGCGACGCCGGCGGGCGACGCGCCGCTTCCGAAACGATTTCAAGCGCTCGGGTCGTCGCGTAGACGGTCCGGCGATCGGCGACGAAGTCATCGAATTGGAAGCCGCGCACGAACTCCATTGCATGGCGGCAATTGTCGCGAATGTCGATCAATGCCGCGAGTGCCGCATCAGAACGCAAATCTCGCCTCGCGTTCGACGTTGGGCCTCACGGCCGCCTTCAGCGCGGCGCGGTTCGAAACGTGGACATGGTCCTGGAACAGGTCTTCGACGAACTGAGCCACCCCGACGTAACCGAACAGGCTCAAGTCCGCGTCGGGCGCCATGTCCAACAGAATGTCGATGTCGCTGTCGTCGCGCGCTTCGTCGCGAACCCGGGACCCGAACAGGCCCGCATGCGCAACTCCCTTCGACCGCAGAACGGTCTCTGCGGCTCGCAGCGTGGCAATGATGCCATTGGCGTCCATGGACCGAACTCTGGCGCGAACCGCCGTGTCCGCCCCGTCGCGGCCCCCGAGCGGGCCCATTGCCGCCGCGAACGGGAAATAGGAACCTCGCACGGGATTCGCGGCGCCGCCGCTACGTGGGGATCAGGATGAAGCCGCAATCGCGCCCGTTGGCGGGCATCGCGTTGGCGACCGCGCTGGTCGCCGCAGCGGCGCAGGCGCCCGCCGCCGGCCCCGGACCGCTCGACCTGTTGGCGCCGCCCAAATCGGCCGCGCCCGACGGCGTGGGCGCGGGCGTGCCCAA
>JAGWKJ010000378.1 GCA_028865375.1 Hyphomicrobiales bacterium
CGCGATGGCCGGGGAGCTGTCGCGCTTGGCGTCCGCCGCCGGACTCGATCTCGCCGCCTATCTGCTCGACATGGCTCAGGACGAGGCCGACGCGGCGGTCGGCGGCATGGCCAAACCCGTCGGCGGGCGCGACGGCAACGGCGCCGTCGCCGCAAAGTGATGTCGCGCGCGGTCGGCCCTCGCGCGTCGCCCCGCGTTGCGCTATTTCCCCGCGAGGCCGGATTAGCTCAGCGGTAGAGCAGCGGTTTTGTAAACCGAAGGTCGGGGGTTCAATCCCCTCATCCGGCACCAGCCTCGCCGTCGGCGCCGTCCACGGCCCTCCATAGCCGCGTCTACGGCCATCCATAGCCGCGTCTTATGTCGGCCGCCCGCTTTGCGTTGGCCTCCCGCGCGCCGACGACATAATGTGGGCGCGCTCGGAGGGCGCGCGCCGGCAAGGCGACGCGGACCCGCCGCACAGGGAGGGATCCATGCGCTCAGCCGTCCGCCGCCTCGTCGCCGGCGTTTCGCTCGCCGCCGTCGCTTTCGCCGTCGCCGCGCCGGCGCTGGCCGACGACGTCAACGTCGGCCTCGTGCTGCCGATGACCGGGCCCCAGCAGAGCACCGGCAAGCAGGAGGCCGCCGCCGCCAAGCTGTTCATGCAGCTGCACGGCGTCACGGTCGCCGGCCATACGATCCACCTCCTGCTCAAGGACGACGGCGCCGCCCCCGACGTGTCGAAGCGCCTGTCGCAGGACCTGATCGCCAACGACCACGCGATCGCGCTGCTGGGCTACGGCATCACGCCCGACGCGCTCGCGGTGGCGCCGCTCGCCACCGAGGCGAAGACTCCGGTCATCGTCACGGCGGCGGCCACCGCGATGATCACCGAGAAGTCGCCCTACATCGCGCGCACCTCGTTCACGCTGCCGCAGGCTTCCGTGCCGATGGCCGATTGGGCCCTGAAGAACGGCATCAAGAAGGTGGACACGCTGGTCACCGACTACGGCCCGGGCATCGACGCCGAGACCTGGTTCGCCAAGGAATTCCAGAAGGGCGGCGGCGCGGTCGGGAACCGACTGCGCGTGCCGCTGAAGAACCCCGATTTCGCGCCGGTCCTCCAACGCGTGAAGGACGGCAAGCCCGACGCCGTGTTCGTGTTCGTGCCGTCGGGCTTCGGCGCCGCCTTCATGAAACAGTTCGTCGACCGGGGCCTCGCGGCGGCCGGCATCAAGCTGATCGCCACCGGCGACGTCACCGACGACGACCAGCTCGATTCGATGGGGGATCCCGCGCTCGGCGTGGTGACGACGCACCATTATTCCGCGGACCATGATTCCCCCGAGAACAAGGCGTTCGTCGCCGCCTTCGCGAAGGCCAACGGCGGCATGAGGCCCAATTTCATGGCGGTGGCCGCCTATGACGGCATGGACCTGCTGTATCGCGCGCTCGCCAAGGCCGGCGGCAAGACCGACGGCGATTCGCTGATGGCCGCCATCAAGGGTCAAGCTTGGACGAGCCCGCGCGGGCCGATCTCGATCGACCCCGCCACGCGCGACATCGTGCAGACGATCTACGTCCGCAAGGTCGAGAAGAAGGACGGCCACCTGTTCAACGTCGAGTTCCAGTCGATCCCGGCGGTGAAGGATCCCTACAAGGCGGCGAAGGCGGGCCAGTGACGGCCCGGCGACGGGTCGGCGCGCGATAGGGCGGGCGGTGGCGACCATCCTGTTCGACGGCGTCGCCTATGGCATGACGCTGTTCGTGCTGTCGGTGGGGCTCGGCGTCACGCTGGGGCTGATGAACTTCGTCAACCTCGCGCACGGCGCCTTCGCGATGCTCGGCGGCTACGTCGCCGCGCTCGCGATGGCCAGGGCGGGCGCGCCGTTCCTGCTGGCGCTCCCTCTGGCCTTCGCGGCGTCGGCGCTCGTCGGCGCGGCGCTCGAGCGCACGCTGTACCGGCGGCTCTACGGCGCGCATCCGCTCGACCAGGTGCTGTTCACGATCGGCCTCGTGTTCATGGCGACGCCGACCGCCAACTGGTTCCTCGGCGACCAGCCCTACCAGGTGCGCCCGCCGGCATGGCTCGAGACGCGCGTGCATCTGGGGGCGCTGGAGTTCGGCGCGTAT
>JAGWKJ010000379.1 GCA_028865375.1 Hyphomicrobiales bacterium
TGCTTCGAGATCTCGCCGTCATTGGTGGGCAGCACGCGGTCGAGATATTCGACCACCGTGACCTTGGCGCCCAGCCGGTGCCAGACCGAGCCGAGTTCGAGGCCGATCACGCCGGCGCCGATCACCACGAGGCGCTTGGGCGGCGCGGCGAAGGCGAGCGCGCCCGTCGAGCTCACGACCGTCTTCTCGTCGATCTCGACGCCCTGCAGCGGCGTCACGTCGGAACCGGTCGCGATCACGATCGACTTCGCTTCGTGGATCGCCTTGGCGCCATCGGCGCCGGCGACCTCGACGCGGCCGCCGCCCAGCAGCCGCCCCGCGCCCGCCAGCACGTCGATCTTGTTCTTGCGCATCAGGAAGGCGACGCCATCGACGTTGGACTTCACGGTGGCGTCGCGATGGGCCGCCATGGCGGCCCAGTCGAGTTCAGGCTTGCCGACCTTCACGCCGAAGGCGGCCAGCCCGTGGCCGGCCTCGTCGAACAATTCGGAGGCGTGCAGAAGCGCTTTCGAAGGGATGCAGCCGACGTTGAGGCAGGTGCCCCCCAACGTCGGCCGCTTCTCGACGATCGCGACCTTGAAGCCGAGTTGGGCGGCGCGGATCGCGCAGACGTAGCCGCCGGGCCCGGCGCCGATGACGATGAGGTCGTAGGTCATTTCGCCTTCCGTTTCGCTCTACAGCCGTCCGCCCGACGCGACGACGTTTGCGCCGGTGACGTAGCTCGCTTCGTCCGACAGCAGCCACAGGACCGCCGCCGCGATTTCTTCCGCCCCGCCCGCGCGACCCATCGGCACGCCGGCGCCGACGCGCGCGGCGCGGCCCGGTTCGCCGCCGCTGGCGTGGATTTCGGTCTCGATCACGCCCGGGCTGACCACGTTGACGCGGATGCCGTCGGCAGCGACTTCCTTGGCGAGGCCGACCGTAAAGCTGTCGATCGCGCCCTTCGAGGCCGCGTAATCCACGTAGTCGCCCGGACCGCCCAACCGCGCCGCCACCGAGGAGAGGTTGACGATCGCCCCGCCCGCGCCCCCGCGCTTGGTCGACATGCGCCGCACCGCCTCGCGCGCGCACAGGATCGCGCCGACGGAATTGACCGCGAACATGCGCGCGATCCGGTCGGCGGAAAAATCCTCGAGCCGCCCCTGCGTCGCCACGATGCCCGCGTTGTTGACGAGGCCGGCGAGCCGGCCCATCGCGTCGGCGGCGGCGAAGATCGCCAGCACGTCCGCCTCGACGGCCACGTCGCCCCGCACGGCTTGGGACGCCGCGCCGGCGGCCCGGCAGGACGCGACGACGGCCTCCGCCGAGGCCGCGTCGCGCGCAAAATTGACGAGCACGTCCCAGCCGCGCGCCGCCGCGCCCAGAGCGATCGCGCGGCCGATGCCGCGGCCTCCGCCGGTGACGACGAGGACGCCCTTGCGCGCGCTCATGCGAGCAATGCGCCCAACATCGCCAGCAGGCCGGCGATCGAGACGCCGTAGACGACCGTCCTCAGCACCGGCACGCCGAGCAGGTAGATCGGCACGTAGGCGGCGCGCGCCCAGACGTAAAGCGCGGCGCCATGCGCGCCCGCGCCCCCGGAACGGCCCGCCGCGACGAGCGCCAGCGCGAGCGCGGCGAACAGCGGGAACGTCTCCAGGAAGTTGCGCAGCGCGCGGGCCGCGCGGCCGTCGAGCGCGCCTTCCGGCCGCGGAGCGCCGTCGCGCGCGCCGACGTTCCATCCGATGCCCTGGCGGAGCGTCATCGTCGTCGCCTGCACGGCGAGATGCACGAAGCCGATGACGCAGGCATAGGCGAGCCAACGCAGTTCGGGCGCGAGGGGCGACAATCTCAGATCTCCAGCGCCAGCCTCGCCGGGTCCTCCAGCGCCTCCTTGACGCGGACCAGGAAGGTCACGGCCTCCTTGCCGTCGACGAGGCGGTGGTCGTACGACAGCGCGAGATACATCATCGGCCGGATCTCGACCTTGCCGGCGACCGCGACCGGCCGCTCCTGGATCTTGTGCATGCCCAGGATGCCCGACTGCGGCGCATTGAGGATCGGCGTCGACATGAGCGAGCCATAGACGCCGCCGTTGGAGATGGTGAAGGTGCCGCCCTGCAT
>JAGWKJ010000380.1 GCA_028865375.1 Hyphomicrobiales bacterium
GGGGCAAGCGAACGTCGGACAGGGGGCCGAGGACCATGAACACCGAGGCCGACACCTGTCGAAAATTCGTCGTGCCGCGCCTGCAGGCCGCCGGATGGGACAACGCGCCCCACGCGATCAATGAGCAGCGGTCCTTTACCGACGGACGCGTGATCTTCGTCGGCGGACGTGCGCGCCGCGGGCGGCAAAAGCGGGCCGACTACATCCTGCGCTTCAGCACCGACTATCCCATTGCGGTTGTAGAAGCCAAGGCGAGCTACAAGTCCGCCTCCGATGGTCTTCAGCAGGCCAAAGATTACGCGGAAATCCTGGGGCTGAAGTTCGCCTTCGCGACGAACGGCGCCGAGATCGTGGAGTTCGACTTCTTCACCGGCGTCGAAACGCTGCGTCTGGACTTTCCGACGCCGGCCGAACTGTGGGCGCGGCAGCGCACCGGGTCCGGCTTGTCCGACGAAGCGGCCGCCAATCGACTGCTCACGCCTGGATTTCCCGATCCCGCCAAGCCTCTGCGCTACTACCAAGAGAAGGCAATCAATCAGACGCTCCAGGCCATCCTCACCGGCCGGCGTCGGACGCTGCTCACCTTGTGCACCGGCGCGGGAAAGACAGCGGTAGCGTTCCAGATCGCCTGGCGGCTGTGGAGCGCGGGCTGGAACAAGCGGGGCGACTTCCGCAAGCCCAAGATCCTGTTTCTCGCCGACCGCAACATCCTGGTCGACGATCCCATGGGCAAGACGTTCGCGCCCTTCGGCGATGCGCGCTTCAAGATCGAGAACGGCGCGGTCAGTCACGGCCGCGATATTTATTTCGCGATCTATCAAGCCATCGCCCGCGACGAACGACGGCCAGGCCTCTACCGGGAATACGCGCCCGACTTCTTCGACCTGATCATCGTCGACGAATGTCATCGCGGCAGCGCGCGCGACGACAGCAGCTGGCGGGAAATCCTGGAGTATTTCGAGCCGGCCTACCAGCTCGGCATGACCGCCACCCCGCTCAGGGACGACAATCGCGACACCTACGCTTATTTCGGCGCGCCGCTCTATACTTACTCGCTGGCGCAAGGGATCGCGGACGGCTTCCTTGCGCCCTATCGCGTGCACCGGGTGGTCACCGACTATGACGCCGCCGGCTGGCGGCCTGGCAAGGGCGAGCTCGACCGCTTCGGGCGTGAGATTCCTGATGATGAGTATCACACCAAGGATTTCGAGCGCGTCGTCGCGCTGCGCGCCCGCACCGAAGCCATCGCCCGACACCTGACGCACTTCCTCGCTCAGACCGATCGCTTTGCGAAGACGATCGTCTTCTGCGTCGACCAGGAGCATGCGAGCGAGATGCGCCGCGCGCTCGCCAACTTCAATTCAGATCTCGTCGTCGCCTATCCGGACTACGCCTGTCGCGTCACCGCCGACGAGGGCGACATCGGCAAGGGCAAGCTGAATGCGTTTCAGGATGTCGAGACCAAGGTTCCTGTCATCCTGACGACGTCGCAGCTTCTGACGACGGGCGTCGACGCGCCGACCTGCAAGAATGTTGTCCTCGCCCGCGTCGTGGGCTCGATGACCGAGTTCAAGCAGATCATCGGACGCGGCACTCGCTTGCGCGAGGACTACGGCAAGCTCTACTTCAACATCCTCGACTACACCGGCACCGCCACGGAAAAGTTCGCCGATCCGGAATTCGACGGCGAACCAACGGCGCAAACGGTCACCGAGATTGACGCCGACGGAGAAGTGGTCACCAGCGAAGGCGAAGAGATTCCTCCGCCCGAGACGGCCGACGAGCCGGAAGGCGAGACGCCGCCGGGCGGGCTGCCGCCGGACGAAGAGCCCCGAGAGGCGCGCAAGTATTATGTCGATGGCGGGGCGGTCGAGGTGGTTGCCCACCTCGTTTACGAGCTGGACAACGACGGCAAGCGTCTGACCTGCAAGAAGCTCACGGACTGGACCGGCGAGAAGGTCCGAACGCTCTATCCGACGGCAGCGAGCTTTCGCGCGGACTGGCTCAATGGCGACAAGCGCCAGGCCGTGGTTGAAGCGCTTGCCGAGCGCGGCATCGACCTTGAGACCTTGGCAATAGAAGCGGGACGACCAGACGAC
>JAGWKJ010000381.1 GCA_028865375.1 Hyphomicrobiales bacterium
CCCAGCCGGCCGACGTCGACGTGAACGAGATCCTGTTCCGGCCGACGGCGCAGGAGTTCTGAGCGGCGGCGGCGCATCGTCCCGGACCGGGCAGGACCGGTCCGGGACATGGCCCCCGCGTCTCACATGTGTCGAACCCGTACGCGCCATTGACAGCGCGGCGGCTTTGCACACGATGGGCCCGCAATGCCGCCGCCCACCAATCGCAAGCCCGCCGCCGGCCCCGAGGCGGCCCAGGAACCGTTCCGCCGCGCCGTCGCGACCTGCATGCGCGCCATCGCCGGCAACGCGGCGCTCGAAGTGGCCTTCGCCGCCGACCGCCCCTCGCTGACCGGCTCGGGAGATTCCGCCAAGGCGCGGCTGCCCGAGCCAGCGCGTCGCCTCGGGCCCAAGGAAGCGGCGATCACGCGCGGCTACGCGGATTCGCTGGCGCTGCGCCTCGCCTGTCACGACGAGGCGGTGCATCGGCGCGTCGCGCCCCACGGCGAGCGCGGCCGCGCGCTGTTCGAGGCGGTCGAGCAGGCGCGGGTGGAGGCGGTCGGCGCGCGGCGCATGGACGGCGTGGCCGCCAATCTTGCCGCCATGACCGAGGACCGCTATCACCGCGGCCCCTATGCCGACGTGACCGACCGCGCCGACGCGCCGCTCGAGGACGCGGTGGCGCTGATGCTGCGCGAGCGGCTGACCGGCGCGCCGCCGCCGCCCTCCGCGCGCCGGCTGGTCGAGCTGTGGCGCGACGAGGTCGAGGGCAAGGCCGGCCGCGAGCTCGACGGGCTCGGCGCGGCGGTCGAGGACCAGCGCGCCTTCGGCCGGCTGGCCCATCGCCTGCTCGAAGCGCTCGACCTCGCCGACGATTCCGGCGCCGAAGGCGAAGGCGGCGAGGAGGACGACGCGCCGCAGGACGCGCAGGAGGAGGCCGGCGAACAGCAGGGCCTCGACGAGGACAAGGCCGACGCGCGCGCCACCGAAACCAAGTCCGCAGACGAGGACTCCGAGGGCGAGGACGACGGCGAAATGGACGCCGCCGACCCCGCCGACGGCGATTACCCCGACGAGGCCGAACAGGGAGACTCCGACGAGCCGGCCGAGAACCGCCGCCGCGACCATTCGGCCAACGACCGCGCCGGGGTCGACTACAAGCCATGGACGACCAAGTTCGACGAGACGGTGAAGGCCGAGGACCTGTGCGACGCCGAGGAATTGCAGCGCCTGCGCGAGCACCTCGACAAGCAGCTGCAGCACCTGTCGAGCGTCGTCGGCCGCCTCGCCAACCGCCTTCAGCGCCGCCTGATGGCGCAACAGAACCGCGCCTGGGAGTTCGACCTCGAGGAGGGCGCGCTCGACCCGGCGCGGCTGGTGCGCGTCGTGATCGACCCCCACCAGCCGCTGTCGTTCAAGCGCGAGAAGGACGCCGACTTCCGCGACACCGTGGTCACGCTGCTGATCGACAATTCGGGCTCGATGCGCGGGCGGCCGATCACGGTGGCGGCGACCTGTGCCGACATCCTCGCCCGCACGCTGGAACGCTGCGGCGTCAAGGTCGAGATCCTCGGCTTCACGACGCGCGCCTGGAAGGGCGGGCAGGCGCGCGAAGCGTGGCTGCAGGCCGGCAAGCCGGCCTCGCCCGGCCGCCTCAACGACCTCCGCCACATCGTCTACAAGGCCGCCGACGCGCCGTGGCGGCGCGCCCGCAGGAACCTAGGCCTGATGATGCGCGAGGGCCTGCTGAAGGAGAACATCGACGGCGAGGCGCTGGAATGGGCGCACGCGCGGCTGGTCGCGCGGAGCGAGCAGCGGCGCATCCTCATGATGATCTCGGACGGCGCGCCGGTCGACGATTCCACGCTCTCGGTCAATCCCGGCAATTACCTCGAGCGCCACCTGCGCGCCGTGATCGAGGAGATCGAGACGCGCTCGCCGGTCGAGCTGATCGCCATCGGCATCGGCCACGACGTGACGCGCTATTACCGCCGCGCGGTGACGATCGTCGACGCCGAGGAGCTCGGCGGCGCGATGACCGACAAGCTCGCCGAGCTGTTCTCCGAGCGCGCGGCGCCGTAACCCGCGCGCGGACGCCGGCGCGCCGCCTAGGATC
>JAGWKJ010000382.1 GCA_028865375.1 Hyphomicrobiales bacterium
GATCGACCTACGTCTATTCCGCCTACGCCAGCGTGTGGGGCGTCGTGGTGCCGCTGCGCGCGGACTTGCGCGACGAGGCCGGCGCCGGCGGCGCGCTGCTGACCCACGAGGTGGTGATCCGCCGGCGGCTCGACCTCACCACCGCGATGCGGTTCCGCATCGGCGCCCGCATCCTCGCCATCCGCGCGGTGGACGACGGCGACGCGACGCGGCGGGCGATCGTCTGCCGCTGCGAAGAGGCGTCGGCATGAGCCCCATCCTCGACCTGCGCGCGGGCGTCCGCGCGACGCTGGCGGCCGATGCGGCGCTCGCCGCGCTGCTCGGCGGCCCGCGCGTCTACGACCGTGCGCCGCCCGGCGCGCTGCCGCCTTACGTCGCTTTCGGCGACGCGCTGGCCCGCGATTGGTCGACCGGCACCGACCGCGGCTTCGAGGCGCTGTTCTCGATCGACGCCTGGTCCTCGCAGCCCGGCGAGGGCGAAGCGCTGGCGATCGCCGACCGTTGCTGGACGCTGCTCGAAGATTCCGCGCCGACGCTCTCCACGTGGCGGGCCGTGAACCTGCGCGCGCTCGCCGTGGAGACCAAGCGCGAACGCGCCGGCCGCTACCTGCGCGCCACGCTGCGGATGCGCTGCGTCCTCGAACCCCTCTGACCATTCCGCCCAGGAGATTCCGATGGCCGCACAACGCGGAAAAGACCTGCTGCTCAAGATCGACGACGGCACCGGAACCGGCACGTTCGTCACCGTCGCGGGGCTGCGCGCGCGGCGCTTCGCGCTCGCCGCCGCCAACGTGGACGTCACCGACGCCGACGCGGTCGGCCGTTGGCGCGTGCTGCTGGCGGGTGCGGGCGAACTCAAGGCCTCCATCTCGGGGACCGGCGTGTTCAAGGACCAGCAATCGGACCAGCTGATCCAGCAGGCGTTCTTCGACGCCACGATCGCCAACTGGCAGATCGTGGTGCCGGACCTCGCCCAGATCACGGGGCCGTTCCAGATCTCGGGCCTCGATTACCGCGGCGACCACGCCACCGAGCTGACGTTCGAGATCGCGCTCGAAAGCGCGGGCCCGCTCGCGCTCGTCGTGGTGGCCTGACGATGGCCAATCCCCATCGCGGCGACGTCGAGGCGTCGTTCGGCGGCCGCGTCCGCGTTTTCCGGCTCACGCTGGGCGCGCTGGCCGAGCTCGAAGCGAAGCTCGGCGCGGACGGCATCGCCGGCCTCGCCGCGCGCTTCGAGGGCGGGCGCGTGTCGGCCGCCGACCTGCTCGTCACGCTCGCCTGCGGGCTGCGCGGCGCGGGCGAGGCGGTCACGGACGACGAAGTCGCGGGCTGGCCGCTCGACGGCGGCGTCGCGGCCGCGGCCAAGATCGCGGCCGACCTGCTTCGCGCGACGTTCGCCGAACCGTGAGCGCGCCGCCCCAAGCGTCGCCGCGCTTTCCCTTCGCGCGCGCGATGGCCTTCGGGCTCGGCGCGCTGCGCCTGCCGCCCGACGCTTTCTGGGCGATGAGCCTGCCCGAACTGCGCGCCGCCGCGCGCGGCATCTTCGGCGAGGCGTCGACGCCGTTCGACCGCGCGGCGCTCGACGCCCTGATGAAAGCCCATCCCGACCGGCCCGGAGGCGCCCGATGAACGACCCGACCTCTTCCTCCGATCCCGCGGCCGCGATCGACCCCAACCCGCTCGCCGCCGTCAAGGTCGCGCTCGACGGCGTCGACGCCTCCGCGCAGCGCGTCTCGACCTCGCTGACGAGCGCCTTCGCCAACGCAATCGTGTCCGGCAAGTCGTTCCAGCAGGTGTTGCAGTCGCTGGGGACCCAGCTGGAATCGATGCTGTTGAAGTCCGCCTTGCAGCCGATCGGCCAAGGCCTGTCCTCGCTGGTGGGCGGCGCGATCTCGGGGTTGACGGGTTCCGTCACGCCGTTCGCCGACGGCGGCGTGGTGTCGGGCCCCACCATGTTCGGCATGGGCTCGGGGCTCGGCCTGATGGGCGAGGCGGGCGCGGAGGCGATCATGCCTCTGGCGCGCGGGCCCGACGGCCGGCTCGGCGTCGCCTCGCACGGCGCGACCGCGGGCGCGACCACCGTCAACGTGCAGAT
>JAGWKJ010000066.1 GCA_028865375.1 Hyphomicrobiales bacterium
GAGCGCGCCGACTGGGTGGCGCGCTCGCTGGAGGGGCTGGCGCCGGTGCGCGCCGGGCGCTTCCTCGTCCACGGCGGCCACGACCGCGATCGCGTGGCGGCCAACGACGTCGCGGTCGAGATCGAGGCGGGTCTCGCCTTCGGCACCGGCCACCACGGCACGACGCGCGGCTGCCTGCTGCTGCTCGACGACGAGCTGAAGCGCCGGCGTCTGCGGCGCATCCTCGACGTCGGCACGGGCGCGGGCACGCTCGCCATCGCGGCGGCGCGCAGGCTGAAGATCCCGGTCGCGGCCGGGGACCTCGATCCGGTCGCGGTCGCCACGGCCGCCGACAATGCGCGGCTCAACGGCGTGGCGACGCTCGTCCGGCCGGTCGTCGCGCGCGGCGCCCGCCACGGGGCCTTGCGCGCGGGCGCGCCCTACGACGCGATCCTCGCCAACATCCTCGCCAAGCCCCTGCGCGGGCTCGCGCCCGAACTGGCGTCCCTGCTCGGCCGGCGCGGCGCGCTGTTCCTGTCGGGCCTGCTGGCGCGCGACGTGCCCGGCGTGCTCGACGCCTATCGCGCGCAGGGCCTATACCTGACCCGCCGCATCGACCTCGACGGCTGGGCCGCGCTCCGGCTGACGCGCGGCGGACGGTGAAGCCGGAGACGGGCGGAGGCTTGCATGGCGAGGATCGTCAGCGCGCGGCGGTCGTTGGCGAAGGCGGCGACCTATCGCGTCCTCATCATGGCGATGGATTTCGCGACCATCTACCTGTTCACCGGCGCGGTGCGGGTCGCGCTCGGTTTCATGGTCGCCAGCAACGTCTACACGACGATCGGCTATCTCGTTCACGAGCGCGTCTGGGCCCATGTCGCCTGGGGCGTGACGGAAGGCTGAGGCGCCGACCTCGACGGCCGCGGCGCGCGGGCCTAACCTCGCGCGGTCCGCGCGGACCGCGCGGCGGGAGGACGCCGATGCTCACCACCGATGCCAAGCTCTGCCGGAAGCTTGCGGCGGGCGCGCCCTTCGTCGGCAAGCAGGGCTTCACCTACATGCCCGCGATCAGCGCCGAGACCGCGGGTGCGTCCGCGATCCACCTGCAATTGTTGACGGTGCCGCCCGGCGCGCGCGCCAAGGCGCACAAGCACGCGGCCCACGAGACGGCGATCTACACGCTGACCGGCCGCGTCGGCCTGTGGTGGGGCGAGCGGCTCGAGAATTACATGGAAACGGCGGCCGGCGATTTCGTGTACATCCCCGCCGACATGCCGCATCTGCCGGTCAATCTCAGCGCGACGGAAGCCGCGACCGCCGTGATCGCGCGCACCGATCCCAACGAGCAGGAAAGCGTCGTGCTGCTGCCCGAACTCGAGAAGCTCGTCGGCGCGCCGCCCGCGGCGGCCTGAACCGGCGCGGCCGGACGGCGGGCGCCCCGACTATCTGGGGGCTTGTGGTCCGTCGAAGATCACCACCTCGTCGGCGCCGGCGAAGTCGAGCAGCTTGTGGGATTCCTCCGACAGCAGGTCGGCGTCGACCGACTTGGCCGACAGCAGCGCATCGCGCTTTTCCCAGCGCGCGCGATCGGCGCGCAGGTCGGCGAGCTTGGAATCGAGCCCGGCCATCTCGCGACGGTATTCGCGCCGCGCCGCCAGCCCGCGGTCGCCGCGCGTCGCGCCATACGCGAAATAGCCGGTGATGAGGGCGGAGACCGCCCACAGGGCGACCGAGGGCCCCCACGTCCTGACGCGCGCGCGAAACAGCATGGCGCGACCTTGGGGCCGCGTGGTTGACGGCCGGTTAAAATCCTCGCCCCAGCGCCCACGCCCCGAACGCCAGCGTCGCCAGCGTGACCGGCAATCCGACGGCCAGATGTTCGCGGAAGCCGAAGGGCGCGCCCTCCGCCCGCGCCCGCTCGGCGACGATCAGGTTGGCGACCGAACCCAGCAGCGTCAGGTTGCCCGACAACGTGGTCGCCATCGCGATCACGAGCCACGCGCGCGTCGGATGGACCAAGTCGCCGACGAAAGGCTTCAGGACGAGGACGGCCGGCACGTTGCTGACGACATTGGACAATACGGCCGACGCGCCGGTCAGCGTCCAAGCATCGTCCAATCCCAATCCGGCCACCGCGTTGCGGAGATCGGGCCCCACGAACGCCCGCTCGGCGCCCGCCGCCACCACGAACAGGCCGGCGAACATCAGGAGCAGCGGGCCGTCGATCTGGCGATAGACCTTCTCGGGCTTGACGGCGCGGGTCACCAGCAGCGCCGCCGCCCCCAGCGCCGCCGCCTCGGCGACCGGCACGCCGGCGAAAAAGGCGACCACGATCGCCGCGGTGGCGGTCAGCGTCTTGGCCACTTGGGGCAGATGCGGCCGTCCGCGCGAGGGCGGCGCGACGGGCGCGGCGGCCCCGGCGGCAGCGAAATCCTTGCGGCGCACCAGCGCCACCGCGACGAAGACCGCCGCCAGCGAGACGGCCGCGATCGGCGCCAGCGCCGCCGCGAAGCCCGCGAACGGGATCCCCGACGCCGTTCCCACGATCATGTTCTGCGGGTTGCCGGTCAGCGTGGCGACGCTGCCCGCGTTGCTGGCGAGCGCCACCGCCAGCAGATAGGGCGTCGGCGAGCGGCCGATCCGCCGCGCCAGCTCGATCACCAGCGGCGCCATGGCGATGCAGATGGCGTCGTTGACGAGGATCGCCGACAGGCCGCCGGTCACCAGCACGGTCGCCGCCAACAGCGCCAGCGGCGAACGGGCCGACCCCAGCGCCGCGTCCGCCGCCAACCGGAAAAAGCCCGCGATGCGAAGCTGGCCGACCACGATCATCATCGCGGTCAGCAGGGTCAGCGTGCGCAGGTCGATGGCGCGCATCGCCGCGTCGAGCGGCAGGCCGCCGAAGGCGACCATGCCCGCCGCGCCGACCATCGCGATGCCGGCGCGGTCGAGCCTGAGGCCCGGCACCCGGCCCAGCGCGATGCCGCCGTAGGTCGCCGCGAAGATCGCGCCCGCCGCGATCCGGTCCGGCGTCACGCGTCGAGGCCCGCCGTCGTCGCCTTCAGGCGAGCGCCTTCAGGGCGCCGCGGCCGGCATAGATCGCCTGCTCGCCGAGCTCTTCCTCGATGCGGATCAGCTGGTTGTATTTCGCCAACCGGTCGGAGCGGGCGAGCGACCCGGTCTTGATCTGCCCGCAATTGGTGGCGACCGCGAGGTCGGCGATGGTGGAGTCCTCGGTCTCGCCCGAGCGATGCGACATCACCGCCCGGTAGCCGGCGCGATGCGCCATGTCGACCGCGGCCAATGTCTCGGTGAGCGAGCCGATCTGGTTCACCTTGACGAGAATGGCGTTCGCAGTATTTTCTTTAATTCCGCGCGACAACCGACTGACATTGGTCACAAAAAGATCGTCTCCGACGAGCTGGCACTTGTCGCCGATCGCCGCCGTAAGGGTCTTCCAGCCGGCCCAATCGTCTTCCGACATGCCGTCTTCGATGGTGGCGATGGGGAAGTCGTGGGCGAGCTTGGCGAGATATTTCACCTGCTCGTCGATGGAGCGCTTTTTGCCTTCGCCTTCATAGACATACGCGCCGTCCTTGAAAAATTCTGTGGCGGCGCAATCGAGACCCAGCATCATGTCCTTGCCGGGCTTGAAGCCCGCGGATTCGATCGCCTTGACGCAGAATTCCAAGGCGGCTTCCGCCGACGGCAGGTTGGGTGCGAAGCCGCCTTCGTCGCCCACGTTGGTGTTGTGGCCCGCCTTCTTCAGCGCGGCCTTGAGCACGTGGAAGGTCTCCGCGCCCCAGCGCACCGCCTCCGACAGGCTCGGCGCGCCGACCGGCAGCACCATAAATTCCTGGAAGTCGATCGGGTTGTCGGCGTGCACGCCGCCGTTGACGATGTTCATCATCGGGACGGGGAGCACGCGCGCCACCGCGCCGCCGACGTATCGGTAGAGCGGCAACGCGCAGGCTTCGGCCGCGGCCTTGGCCGCCGCCAGCGACACGCCGAGGATGGCGTTGGCGCCGAGATTGGCCTTGTTGGGCGTGCCGTCGAGCGCGATCATCGTCTCGTCGAGCAGCGCCTGGTCCTCGGCGTCGAGGCCGCCGAGCGCCTCGAAGATCGGTCCGTTGACGGCGTCGCGCGCCTTGAGCACGCCCTTGCCGCCGTAGCGCTTCTTGTCGCCGTCGCGCAGCTCGACCGCCTCGTGGGCGCCCGTCGAGGCGCCGGACGGCACCGCGGCGCGGCCATGCGACCCGTCCTCCAGCGTCACGTCGACTTCGAGGGTCGGGTTGCCACGGCTGTCGAGGATTTCGCGGGCGACGATGTCGACGATGGCGGTCATGGGCTGACTCCGTTGGGACGGGTTCTCTTAACCCGGACGACGCCGCGCGCAAGGCGTGGTTTTACGCCATATGCCCGCTAAATGTGCGGAACCATGCAATTTTTTTCGGCTATCCCAATCGAAATGCGTGACAAGCAGGTCGGCATTGCGTATGACGCTTACGTGACCCACGGAAAGTCCGGCCCAGCCGGCGTGGCGTTGGTCCAAGTCTGGGGGAGGAACAGACACCTTCGGAGAGCGCTCACCGCGCCGGGTCGCCTAGGCGACCGCCGAAGCAGGAGGGATCTTCGGGCGGGCCGGGCGAATGCCTTGCCCGCCCGTTTTGTTTTGCCGATCATCGAGACCGAAGCGCCCGTCTTTGCGTGACGTCATGCGTCCGTTGCAACGCGCGCACGACTGACATGCAGGCATGTGTATGGCGTGCCGGCGCGGATAAGCGCAGTGTAATCGCGCTCGAGTTTCGGTTGCACACCCTCCCCGTGTGACAAGCGCGTCGAGCGGTCGGCTTCGCCGATCCTGCTGGGCCGGGCCTCGTGTCCGGCCCTTTTTTTTCGAGCCCGGACCTCGCACATGTGCGGCGGGACCTGAGCGCCCGGTCTGCGCGCGCCCCGTCCGTCACCGCGATGAGCGCGACCTATCCGCGCCTTCTCGGTCTTTGCGAGGAGCGGAGCGACGAAGCAATCCAAGCGCTCCATCGTCCAGCGACGCCGACGTCGCGAAGGACTGGATTGCTTCGCTGCGCTCGCAAAGACGCCGGTCCGGGCGCGACGCTTTCGACGCCACCAGACACCCGCGCTTGGCCGCCCTACGCGCGCGTTGCGCGGGCGCGGCGCCTCCCCTATAAGCGCGCCGTCGGAGTGTAGCGCAGCCCGGTTAGCGCACTAGTCTGGGGGACTAGGGGTCGTGGGTTCGAATCCCGCCACTCCGACCATTCGCCTTTCGGGGCGACGAGCGCGTAGCTCAGCCGGTAGAGCATCTGACTTTTAATCAGGAGGTCCTGGGTTCGAGTCCCAGCGCGCTCACCATCGTTCCTCGCCGGCCGGCGGCGCGGGCCGCGAAACCGCCGCCGCCCCCGCGCGTAACGACAGCGTCCTCCCCGGAGGTTCGGCCAAGGAGGTCGTGCCATGACGACGCCCAGATCCGCCCTCGCATCCATCGCCGCCCTGCTCGCGATCGCCTCGCCGGCCGGAGCGGCCGACGCCCCCTTCCCGCAGGCGCAAGCCGTCATCGAAGGCCAGTTCGCCGCCTTCGCGCATGGCGACGGCGCGGCGGCCTATGCCTATGCCGCGCCCAACATCCGGCGCATCTTCCCCGACGCCGGCGCCTTCATGGCGATGGTGGCGCGCGGCTACGCCCCGGTGCTGCGCCATCGCGCCGCGACCTTCCTCGGCGCGGCCGCGACGGCCGGCGGCGTCACGCAGGACGTGCTGCTGATCGACGCCGACGGCGCCGCCTGGACGGCGCGCTACACGCTCGAACGCGAGCCCGACGGCACGTGGCGCATCAGCGGCTGCGTGCTGCTGAAGCGCCCAGAGGTCTCGAGCTGAGACGTCACGGCATGACGTAGGTCGCGGCGCCCTCGCGCATGAGCGCGCGCGGGATCGCGCCCGGCTCCGCGATCGAGAACACCACGATCGGCAGCCTGTTGTCGCGCGCCAGCGCGAAGGCGGCCGTGTCCATGATCTGCAAGCGCTTCTCGATCGCCTCGTCCTGCGACAGCGTGTCGTAGCGCGTCGCCTTGGGGTCCTTCTTCGGGTCAGCGGAATAGACGCCGTCGACCTGCGTCGCCTTGAACACCGCGCCGGCGGAGAGTTCGGCGGCGCGCAGCACGGCGCCCGTGTCGGTGGTGAAGAACGGGTTGCCGGTGCCCCCCGCCAGCATGATGACGCGGCGCTTCACGAGATGGGCGAGCGCGGCCTGGCGCGAATAGGGCTGGCAGAGCGAGGGCATCGCCACCGCCGACAGCGTGCGCGCCGGCTGGCCGATCGCCTCCAGCGCGCCCTCCATGGCGAGCGCGTTCATCACGGTGGCCAGCATGCCGATCGAATCGGCGCGCGCGCGCTCGATGCCCTTGTCGGCGCCCTGGATGCCGCGGAAGAAATTGCCGCCGCCCACCACCACCGCGACCTCGGCGCCGAGGTCGGCCGCCGCCTTCAGGTCCGCCGCGATGCGCGACACGGTCGCCGCGTCGAGCCCGTGCGTGCCCGCGCCCATCAGCGCCTCGCCCGACAGCTTGACGACGATGCGGTCGAAGGCGCGGGTTCCGCGTGCCGGTTCGCTCATGGTCCGCGTTTCCCCCGTCCCGCCGGCGAATCGCGCCGCCGGGCGCGACTATAGACCGCGCACGCGGAAGGGCGCGCGGGCGGATGGACCGGTTGGGGAGCGAGGCCGCCCGATGGCCGACACGCGCGCCCTCGCCGACATCGCGTTCGATCCGCGCCCTCGCCATCGTCGTCCCGCGCCCTTGCGGTCTTTGCGAGAAGCGTGAGCGACGAAGCAATCCAGACGCCCTTCAGTCCGACGACGCGGCCTTTGCCGACGCTGGATTGCTTCGCTTCGCTCGCAAAGACGGCGGCGGTTCGGGCGCGAGCGGAATCCAGTCCCGCAACCTGCATTGAATTGAAATCCAATTCCTCGACCGCGTTTGGCTGCGGGAATTGGATTTTTCTTCCATAACTTTCCGGCGGCCGGTAATCAGATACCCTGCCTACGGCGCGTTTGGCGCCTGCCAACCGGCCGCTAACCGGCCGCCCAAAACGCCCTTTGCGCGCTCACAATTCTTCCGTGCCGTCGATGGTGAGGCCGAAGCCGCGCAGGCCGACGTAGCGCAAAGGCGTGTTGGTGAGCAGCCGGATCGACGACGCGCCGAGGTCGCGCAGGATCTGCGCGCCGAGCCCGATCTCGCGCCACTCGCGCGTGCGCGCGGCCTCGCTGCCGTCCTTGGCGCCGGGCGCGAGGCTCGGCGGCACGCCGGCCGCGCCGTCGCGCAGGTAGACGAGCACGCCGCGGCCCGCCTCCTTGAAGCGCTCGAGCGAGGCGTTGATCGCCTTGGCGCCGAAGATGTCGGAGACGATGTCGGCGCGGTGCAGGCGCACGGGCGTGGGCGTCGCGGGATCGATGCGGCCGTGGACGAAGGCGAAGTGCTGCACCGGGTCGAACGGCGTGCGGAACGCGATCCCCTGCAGCTCGCCGATCGGCGTCGCGGCGCGGAAGGTCGCCACGCGCTCGACCAGCTTCTCGCGCGCCTGGCGCCAGGCGATCAGGTCGGCCACCGAGATGCGCTTGATCGAATGCTTCCTGGCGAAGGCCTCGATCTGGGGCCCCACCATCACCGTGCCGTCGTCGTTGGCGAGCTCGCAGATCACCGCGACCGGCGGCAATCCCGCGAGTTTGCACAGGTCCACCGCCGCCTCGGTGTGGCCCGAGCGCATCAGCACGCCGCCCTCGCGCGCGATCAGCGGGAAGACGTGGCCGGGCCGCACGAAGTCGGCGGCGCCGACGTTGGGGTTGGCGAGCGCGCGCGCCGTGTTGACGCGCTGCTCGGCGCTGATGCCGGTGGTGAGCCCGTGCCTGACGTCCACCGACACCGTGAAGGCGGTGCCCAGCGGCGCGTCGTTCATCGACACCATCGGGGCGAGGTTGAGGCGGCGCGCGTCCTCGACGGTCAGCGGCGCGCACACGATGCCGCAGCAGTTGCGGATGACGAAGGCCATCTGTTCGCGCGTGCACAGCGAGGCCGCCACGATCAGGTCGCCCTCGTTCTCGCGGTCGTCGTCGTCGGTGACCGCGACGATCTCGCCGGCGGCGAAGGCGGCGATCGCCTCGGCCACCGCGTGGTCGCCGGCCGAGAAGGCCGCCGCGGGACCGTAGCGCAGGTCGGCCTCGGCCACGCCCAGCGCCGCCGCGAGCCTCGCCAGCGCGTCGCCGCGCGGCTGCTCGACGCCGCCCTGCAGGTATTTGGCCACGCTGTCGTAGCGCAGGCCCGACAGGCGGGCGAGCTCGGCGCCGGAGAGGCCGCGTTGGCGCATCAGCGCCTGAAGTCTGTCGATCCAGTTCATGGGCGACTATATGGAAATTGTTTCCGTTCGCGCAAGTGCCTGACGACAAGTGCTTATTTCGTCTCGGCTTTCCATCGCCAGCCGAGCGCCGCCGCGACGAAGGCGAGGCCGGCGGCGAGTCCGAGCCAAACGCCCTTGCCCGCCAGCGGCGTCGCCAGCCCGAGCCAAGCGGCCAGCGGCAAGCCGACCAGCCAATAGCCGACGAAGGCGATCGCCATCGGGGCCAGCGTGTCATGCAGGCCGCGCAGCAGGCCGACGCCGACCGCCTGCGCCCCGTCGGCGATCTGGAACAGCGCCGCCATGGCGAGGAACCCGGCCGCCGTCGCCGCGACCGCCGCGCCGCCGGGCGCCGAGCGGTCGACGAACAACGACGCGAGCGCGCCCGGCGCCAGCCACATCGCAAGCGCGGTCGTCGCCATGAAGCCGATCCCGATGGCATAGGCCGCCGCGCCCGCACGCCGCACCGCCGCCACGTCGCCCGCGCCATGGGCCCGGCCGACCCGGACCGTCGCCGCCTGCCCGACGCCCAGCGGCACCATGAAGGCGAAGGTCGCGACCTGCAGCGCGACCGCGTGGGCGGCGAGCGCGGTCTCCCCCACGTATCCCATCAGGAAGGTCGAAGCCGAGAACAGGCCGGTCTCCAGCAGCGTCGTCCCGGCGATCGGCAGGCCGACGCGCAACAATTCGCCGAGCTTCTCGCCGGGACGCGCGAGGGCCGAGAAGACGCGGCGCTCCGCGAGATCGGGCAGGATCGCGAAGGCGCCGACCGAGATCGCGGCGACGACGAGCGACGACAGGGTCGTGGCGAGGCCCGAGCCGTAGACGCCGAGCGCGGGCGCGCCGAACCGCCCGAATATCAGCGCCCAATCGAGGAGCGCGTTGACCGCCACGCCGATGGCGCCGGCGAGGAAGCTCGCCCCGGGCCGATGGAACGCCGCGAGGCCGCCGCGCGACGCCGCCACCGCGAAGGTCGGCAGCAGCGAAGGCCCGAGCCCGTCGAGATAGTCGCCCGCCACCGCCGCGGCGGACGCGGGTTCGCCCAGCGCGCGCAGGATTGGCGCGCCCAAGCGCAGCGCCAGCGTGGCGGGAACGGCCAGCGCGACCGCCGCCAGCGTCGCGGCCGCAGCCGTGCGTCGCAATGCGCCCGAATCGCCCGTGCGCGCGCCGAGGTCGCGCGCCATGATCGGCGCCACCGCGCCCATCAGCCCGACGCCCGCCATCGCGAACAGGAAGTAGAGGTTGAAGCCCAGCGACATGCCCGCCAGCGCTTCGCGCGACAGGCGGCCGACCATGGCCACGTCGGTCATGGTCATCAGCGTCTGCGAGAGATTGGCCGCCACGATGGGCGCGGCGAGGACCAGCGTGGCGGCGAAATCGCCGCGCGGCCGGGCCGGCGTGGACGGGGAAGACACCGCTCCCCATAGCCCCCGGCGCGCCGCGCGGCTATGGGAAGCGCGATGGCAACGCGCACCTTCTTTCTCGACGTCGACACCGGCATCGACGACGCCTTCGCGATCCTGCGTGTGGCGGCCGAGCCCGGCGCCGAGATCGCGGGGATATCCGCGGTCGCCGGCAACGTCGACGTCGCGACCGCCGCGCGCAACACGCGGGCCGTGCTCGCGCTGGCGGGCGCGGGCGGCGTGCCCGTCCATGTCGGGGCGACGGCGCCGCTGTCGGGCGCGCCCGCCGACGCGCGCGAGGTCCACGGCGGCGGCGGGCTGGGCCGCGCCGTCCTTCCCGAACCGCCCGGCGCAGCCG